>DASWXS010000302.1:0-7265 GCA_036405375.1 Bacteroidia bacterium | reverse complement strand
CTATCCTGTCGCAGGTTCCGGAGATCTTTACAGGTATAGTTTCACCCTTGTGATTTAGTTGAAGTATCCATTCCAGTTTTCTTTCTAAATCAATGATCTTTAATGAACTATTTCCTTTCTCTAATCCTTTTGCATATTCCGCATCCGCTTTCACCAGGTTCTCCGCATATACTTTTATGGTATGATAAGCCAGGTAGTTTTTACCCAGCATAAATTCGTTCTCAGTATACTGTTCTTTAAAACCTTCTTTCGTTAGGTCATCAATGGATGAAAGTATTTCTGTAAAATCAGCCTCTTTCAGGTATAGATCTTTTTTAGGCAGGTAAGCCTTTTCCAATACATAATGAAGAATGGTACCAAAAGTTCCTGCCTCCACACTTTCTTCCACTTCCTCAGGTTCTTTTATCTGTGCGAGGTAATTAAAATAAAAACGCAGCCTGCAATCTTTATACGTATTTAATAAGCTGGGCGAAAACCCGGATCGCTCCGGTGTAAATGCCTTTGCTTTTGTTTTATTGATGAGCTCATCGTTTTTTTCAATGCTTATTGCCTCGGTATTTCTTTTTTCACTTACCTCAGAAATGGCAATACTTTCCTGGATAAGCGCCTGTTTATTTACCTGCGGCAGTTCGGTTTGAAGCTGGGTAATAAACCGGCTCTTCTCCCCTTTACCCAGGGTATCCATCTCGGTATTATAGATCAATGCTATTGATTCAGCCTTCTGGATAAGACGATAAAAGTGATAAGCATAAATAGCATCCTTATCCTGGTAAACAGGGAGCTGGAAATATTTCTTAAGATCGAACGGAATAAAAGTATTGGCTGATTTACCGGATGGCAACACATTTTCGTTTACCGAGATCATAATCAGGTTCTCAAAATCAAGTGTACGTGTTTCCAATACTCCCATGATCTGCAAACCTTTCAAAGGTTCTCCGAAAAATGGCACCGATGCCCCGGAAACCAATTGCTGGATGATCCTGCGCAAGGTTTTGACTTCGGTAATATAATTTACTTCGGTGCATACTTCCTGGAGGCGGGTTACCAGTTTGCCAAACTCAAAAACGAATTCTGTTTCTGTGGCAAGAAACCGTGCCGCATTTTTTTCAATATCCAATAACAAACGATCTGCAAGTATCTTTAATTTAGATACTGCTCCAATGGCCGTATCCCAGCCTTCAAATAAAAATGCTACCTGCTGATAATTTTCACCAAACAGCTTATTCAGTGTTTTTACTGAGAAATAGGATATATTGTTTTCCGCAATATGCTTAGCCAGTTTGTTCGCATTGTTTTCTTTACCATACAACAAGGCAAAATAAGGATTCTGCAACACCCTAACCAGGTCTTTAAAATAAATAGAACCCTGCGAGCTGTTTTGCTTTTTGTTGATATGCATGGTTACCAGCTGCTCCGATAAATCGTAAAGCGTACTTTGACTTAACGGGTACTCGAGCGATACGTTCACTGCTTCAATTTCTTCGGGCAACACACTTAGCAAAGGAAATAATAAAGACTCATCGCAAAGCACAATAGCAGTTTTATTCAGGTCAATTCCTTTATAGATCCATTCTTTCAATATGGAAGTAGCAGTGGCAACCTGCGCCATGTTTTGCGCTGCTCCTACTACCTGTACATTCTTTGGTTGCTCCGTTAAATTCCTGGTTATGAAATTTTCGGAACGGAATTGTTGTTTACTAAAGTGTTTACGGAGAAAATTTCCTGCTTCATGTAATTCATTGGAAAAATAGTACTTATCAGCATCCCACAACACAATTGCTCCATGCTCTTTGATAAAATAATCGAACAACACTTCTTCTGCCCTGTTCAAAGCATTGAAGCCTGCAAAAATTATTTTTTCACTCTGTATTTTTACTTTTCCGCTTAAGGCATTTTTTACAGCATGCTTATAAGCAAGACCCTGGTAAGCAATTTTCCTTTCTTCCAGTTGTTTGGTAAAATGCTCATACACATCTCCCAGGGACGACATAAATGCAATATAGTTGCGCTGCATTTCTGTTTTCTCTTCCGCTGCCAGGCTCCAGTTCTCAATTTCTTTAATCTCCGCAAGATTTTTGTATATAGCTTTTGCATCAATCAGGTAACGGTCAATTTCATTATAATCCTGCAGCAGCATATTGCACCACTTGATAAAACCATCAAACGATTCTGCTTTTTCCTTTAGTATACTTACATAACTATCATACAATTGCGCCGATAAAGTAATGGCATCAGCCGATTGCAACTGAGAAAGCTCAGCTATGAATTCTTCAGCGCTTATGATCCTTGGCAACCATATTGTTTTGTTGTATATATTTGCAAGGTGTCTCTTTAAAAACAATGCGCCGCGCTTGTTGGGAAGCACAATCATCAGTTCACGTGTATTATCGCCGAAGTGCTGATGAATATAATTTGCAGTGTCTAAAAGAAATGGAGTCATGATGAAATTGCCCCTTGAAGATATACAATTTCCGCAATACAGGAAGTACAGTAACAACAAAAATTATTTCAAAATATACTCCCTGCTTGAGTTTGAGGAAATACAGGTAATAGGATCCAAACACATTCACCGGAAAATAACTGCGGTTCAGTTTCCGGAGAAAAATCACATCATCGATCTGCTTTTATTAAAACAGGATCATATCCTTACCATCAACCGGGAAGAGTACGAACGTTTGTATTAAGAAAACAAAAAAGGTTGCCATTGCTGACAACCTTTTTTACGTTTTGATACCAGAGTGCCTTTCGGCTGAAATCTTTAATCAATTACAACTATACGCTGTGTGTATTTCTTATTGTTGGTGATAATACTCATAAAGTAAACTCCACCCTGCAGGTTCATTTGTTCGGTATCGAATATAAACGTGTGACTACCTTCAGCAAATCTTCTTACCGGTTCTTTCCGAATAAGCTGTCCCATGGTGTTGGTGATCTCGAAGGAAACCTGGCTGGCTTCTTTTAATTCATAGTTCACATACATGGCGCCTTTTGCAGGATTAGGGTAAATGCTGAACTTATTCTCATATTTAAGGTTCGAAGAATAAATTCCTACACTTTGAATAATGGTATCCGTAATATATACCCTTGCCGAATCAGCAAAGTAATTGTTCTGAACAAGTGAATCTTCACCGAAAATTTCTACCTGACGTGTAGAATCCATCGGTAAGTTTGGAATATCTACATAGATCTTATATTTACCTATAGGCAAACTATCGAACACATAAAAACCGGTAGTATCTGACATGGTACGTGCCTGGATTCCACCACCCGGGTTTTTACCCAGTTTCACATCAATACCTTTTAATGGTCCGCCCGGAGCAAATGGAACAATTGGCTGCGTTCCCGGTCCTAGTCGGTATACCCCGGTTCCATAAGCATCGCCCTCAATAATATATCCGGAAATAGCTCCCGGCCCTGTAAGATTAGAGGTAGAAACAACCAGCTGAATATTTGCTGTATCTGTTTGTGCACAACCATGTGTATATACTAATGATGAATCCCACTGGAATGCATCACCATAATATGTTGGTACTGCCAAAGGATAAGTGAGTTCATCAGGAAGTATTTTGATCAGGTAATCGCCTGCATTCAACGGAGAGAATAAATAATCACCATTTGCATCCAAACTTCTATGACCTATAGTATCAAAACCTGCAAAGCCTGGCTGATGCTTGAAAACATATACAATACCGTTTCTTACGCTATCGGATGGTGGTATGCTTATATGTCCGTGAAGATCTGTACTTGCCGTTGGTGATACAGAAAAGGTAGGGGCATTGGTCATAGGGCAGCCAATTGCGTCAACACCCCAGCCATTCACTATTAAATTGTTCCCTGAAGGCAGGAAGTATGTGAGTGAATCCTGGTAAGTTGTGTCAATTGTAGTATTACCAGCCTTTTGCCAGAAGTAAGTATATGGAGCGGTACCGCCTGATGCAAGCATATCAAGTGTAACATCTGTTCCTTCACAAGCATAAATCATAATCGGAACAATAGTATTGGAAGTAAATTCAGGTCCCATATTCACATAAATAGAATCGAATATATGACAACCTCCATCTGCCGCAAACATTTCTACATGATACCATGCTGGAGCAGTTAATTGTGGGTCCGGAGTAAAATACCCTCCCTGGTCAACAACAGTTGGTGTCCAGGTATAGCTTCCTGCAGTTGCCAGTACCAGGTGAGCATCAGCAGTTCCACACTGAGCAGGTAAACTTCCGGTGAAGTCTACATGAGGAACAGTTACTGTAAATGGAGTGTTAACCAAACAACCGGTAGAGTTGGTATAAGTTGCAGTATATGTAGTTGTTGCAGCCGGAGAAAATTTATACATATTGTTTCCATAATCAGCAACTCCTGTAAGAGGGCTAATGGTTACTACTTCGGGAGCTACAAGTGCACCTAATACACTTACAGAGTGATTATCATTTCCGCTTGAATCGTGAGCAACATTACCTGTACCTTCTGTTAACATATAATGATAGATCAGGTTAGGATATGTTCCCGGGGCAAGCGTATCCATGTTTGCAATAATATCAGCATCAGCTCTTGCAATGTTCCAGATACGGACATCCCTGATCAAACCTTTAAAACTTTCGTAAGTTCCAACTCCGTGTTCAGAGTGATATCCAATTTTGAATGCATCTACCCCGCTCGGTGGTAATTCCCATGTACCCGTACTGTTACCACCTGCAACTCCATTGATTAAACCGTTTAAAGTTGTTCCATCATAACGTAATACAACATGTGTCCAGGCATTCGAAGGAAGACCGCCGATCTGGGTTTCTGCTATACCAGGAAGTTCAACATAAATAGTTCCGCCGTAATACTCAATAAGATCATGATTATTATTAGCCCATGCAGCAGTGTCATACTCTGTTACTACCTGTCCGTTATTCCCTGTAAAAGGTTTCATCCACATCTCTATGGTTAGCTGGCGTGAAGCGAAATCAGGAGATGAAGGCGTTACCATTCCCCTGTCCTGGTTAGTTAGTTTTAAACCATACTCCTCGTTCTCAGGATGCGCTTTGAACAATAGTGTTGAATCGCCTTTACACACTGTTACAGCAGGATATACGTTAGTATTGGTAGTGTCTGAAAATACAACATCTACAGAATCTGCATTATAGATATTCGTTCCTACCGAAGCACGGCAACCGTTTACATCAACTACTGATACAGCATAGTGACCGGGTGTAATGGTAGAAAGAAATTGTGAAGTGTTTCCATTGTTCCATAAGTACGATGAAAAACCAGGGCTTGCAACAAGGGTAACTGATTGTCCGGCACACACTATAGTATCTGCACCACTCACGATTTGAATATCAGGTGAAGGACCTGCAAGACATGTTCTCCATACATTACCTCCATCGCTGTTGCTTTCAAAAATCTGGTGAGCGCCACTGGTAACTCTTTTTCCACCACCATAATAATGTTCTACACCGATGTAAAGATGCCCGTCGAATTCAGCAATGGAAGAATTATTGTTTGCTTCAAGATCAGAAGCACCAAATTCATTTCCATTTTCAACAGTGTAAGCTGCTCCGTTGTAGGATCCTATTTCAAAATCCCCATATTCTGCCGAGATCATCCATACTTTACCACCAGCAGAAACCATTCTTCTAATATATTCATAAGTAACAGTGGTTACCGAATCATACACAACGCCATCTGCTGTTTTCCACAACTGGGCTCCAGGGGAATTACCCGTTCCGATATATAACTCGGAGTTATGAACCACAAAGCTCAAAGCGCCATAATTACCTGTTGTACTTCCGCCAGTCACTGTATTGAAAAAAGCTGTATTCTCTGAAAAGGTAGTCCCTTCTGCTGTTTCATATAAACGGCCATTCTCTAAAGAGTAATACAATTTAGAGTTATAAACAATACTTGCTTCAACGCTCGCTGTTTCTCCAAAAACCACACTAAAATTACATACTTCTTCCCAGCTACCCGGATTGGAAAAATCATTGGCATCTATTGCATTTCTTACAACATGTGATGCTCCGGAAGGATCGGTATAGGAAATATATACCGAATCAACCGTTCCTGTACCTTTAAACATGTTGATACTTGTTACCCTGCAGGTTGAAAGACCAACCACAGGAACTTCATAATAATTTTCCCAGTTAATCCCATCAGCACTACGAATTACACGGCTGGGTACTGCCGGGGCGCCCAAAAGTCCGCTTCCTGAAACCTGGCGGTTTCCCCCGAAACTGCTCATCCCATCAAGGGCCGCAAAAATATAACCACCACCATCATTGGTAACAGTTAGGTGATTAACACCGTCAAACATACTTGCGCTGTCAGCATATGCATTTGTAAATGTTCCTGCATCACCTGTAGCCGACCTGAAGATCTTTGCCCGGTAATGTCCCATTCCGGCATACAGCTTTCCTTTAAAAGCTGTCATCGAGGTTACGGAACCATTATCACCATCAAACCCTGCTGCTTCTACATTTCCAAAAACGCTCTGGGCTTTTGAAATATGGAGGGTAGACAGAAAAGCTAATAAAATAAGTATTGATTTTTTCATTGGAGGTATTTTTCAAATAAGAGGCTACTAAAATAATAAATTCCAATGAATTAGCCGAAATTACTTTTCAAGAATGGTAAACTCCACACGCCGGTTCTTGGCCTGGATTTCCTCTTTGTTGGTTTTGTAAATAGGCTTCGAATACCCATAACCTTTTGAGGTAATACGCTTCTCCTCTATTCCCTTCTGAACCAGGTAGTTTTTCACCGCTAAAGCGCGGTTGCTTGATAACTCTTCATTGAATTTCTGATCAGAAGTATTGATACTGGTGTGCCCGCCAATCTCTATCTTAATCGTTGGATTTTCTTTTAACATAGCATAGAGTTTGTTTAATTCAGGATATGACTCCGGAAGAATATCGTATTTGTTTGCCGTAAAGAAAAGATTGTTCATTACAATCGAAACACCTTCTTTAATCGGAGTAAGGTATAGATCGATGTTCTCTTCTTTATAAGAATCGAGTTTGGTAGCATCTGTATTGTAATGTACTGCTGCATATCCCTCGTGCGAAGCATGGAAAGAATATTTTTTTCCTTTAGGAAGGGAGATCAGGAAAACACCCGTTTCAGGATTGGATGTTGCATGTCCCAGCACTTTGGAAGAACCTAATTCACTATAGGTAATATCGGCCGCCATAGGCTTCTTGGTTTCACTATCGTATACCACACCATGAACCAGGATCAGTGGCAAAGGTTTAGCTGATTCCGGTTGTTTTATTTTGTAT
>DASWXS010000301.1:0-10415 GCA_036405375.1 Bacteroidia bacterium | reverse complement strand
CGCACATAGCTCTTCTTACAGCCGTTTAACCACAGCTAAAGAGCTTGCTATTAAACACTCAGTAATTATTGTATTGAAAGGAATGTTCACGGCGATTGTAATGCCTGATGGTTATGTATTCTTCAATTCCAGTGGAAACCCGGGATTAGCAAAAGGAGGAAGCGGCGATACACTTACAGGAATAATAACGGGGCTATTGGCGCGTGGTTATGCCCCGAACTACGCTGCTATATTGGGCGTTTATCTCCACGGATTGGCAGCGGATCTTGCACTTAAGAAAAATCATGTGGAATCGCTTTTAGCAAATGATGTAATTGATAAATTACCAAAGGCTTTTCAGAAGGTGTATGAATATTGATTCTAAGTCTTTACCACTAAGGACACCGAGGATCACTAAGAGAAATTATTAAACTTTTACATGAAGATATACTAAAACAAACTTAGTGAGTCTTTGTATTTTACTTAGTGTCTTAGTGGTAAAACTACCAGTCTGAGGTAAATCAGAACTTCAATCTCACCTGCAGTTTCAACTCTGTTTTGGAAGCTTTATTGATCTGGGTTGCACTTCCCTCATTCTGAATGGTTTTGTTGGAATAGAATGTTTGTGCAACTCGCGCCCACACTTCAATGTGTTTGTTGATCGTATAATCAACCATCAAATAAGCTCTTGAACCTTTGTCGTATAATGCCGGGATAGAGAAGGAATACAACACATCATTCTCATAAGTGTACACGCGACTGTTGTAGCTATCGGTTTCAAACAAACCATAGCGCGCAGTAATTTCTATCGGTGAACCAATTTTCCTGAACACTACATCCTGGAACATAACTGAACCAGCCTCTCTCTTTGAATTTTGTTTATCGTATACCACATATTCAATACGCGATCGTAATTTCAAATACGGCAGCAACTGAAAACTTACATTATACCTGTAATTCTCCTGCATAAGGTCAACAGGAGTATCAAACATCATTTCCGAACCGGCATCCTGTTCCTTGATCCGCTTACGATAACGGAAATACATATCTGTTTTTTTATTAGGTGTCCAGTTAAGTTGTGCCATGAAATCGTAACCATGCGTAGGACGGCTCGCTTTGTAGTTTAACCATGGAAACTTGTATTGATCGAAGAAGGTGGTGAATGTAAATCCTTTTGGAAGTTTTGCTTCAGCACCAATATATAAACCCTGTTCATTTTGCGGCAATGTGTTTTCCGAAATTGCTAATGCAAGCAGGTTCTGGTATTTTTTATCGAAATTGCGGTATGCAGCCACCATGGTGAATTTCGGGTCAAGCGCCATGATTGCACCTGCTGTTAAGGCCTTTCCTCCATTTGCAGATACCGCACCTTCGCCGTAAAAATTTACATTCCTGAATACATAAGAGAAGTCTACACCAACATTTGTATTACTCTTGCCACGGAAATCATATGTATTATACAACTGATCACTTACATTTAATGGCTTACTTAACAGGAATTGTTGAGCCGTTGCACCAATGGTTAACTTATTGGTTTTGTAAGATACATTACCACCAAAAATAGTTTCAGTAATAGCGTCTTTATCTTTGATCTCACCTATAGTGCGATGTGTACCTGTCAGAATAATACTGCTCGCTTCTTCCGCATCCAGGACTCCTGTAATAGAAGAATCTGCCAGCTGTACATTGGCATCAATTTTTTTGGAAGAAAAGAAAACGCTTGTCTCAATTTTTCCAAATTTCAATGTGGTTGCAAAACCGCGCATGAAACGATTTTCATCAACAGAGCTATATGGTCTGAAACCCGTTGCATTACGTTTCATATTAGCAACTGCAATAGACTTTCCAAAACCAAAACCTCTCCACAATACCAATCCCTGGCCAAAGCAAGCCTGGTAATCGCCAATAGCCATTGTTTTTACAAAACGAATATTTCTCACAAATACATGAAAGGAATAATAATCGAATCCTGCTTTTTTTCCCAGTGAATCGATCCTGCGGAATGGCTCACCCGCATCCTTTTCCGCAATAAACCCAACAGAAACATTATTACTGTAACGAAAACGCAAACGAGTAAAAATACGCTCCGGTGAGCCCAGGTAATATTTGGAAGGACTTTTCTTTAAAGCGGAATCTGTATACGCATCGAACCCCGACTGGTGTTCAAGCAGTCGCTGGTAACGGGTAGTGGACTCAATACTTCCACTCTTGATCATTTCAGAAAAAGTAAAATGGGAGGAATTAAAATTGTCGGTTACGTATACATAAGGTAAAATCCGTTTGATCGTTTTTATATCAAAACCTTTAATACCCTGCAATTCATAAATACTGATCAGCCTCCCGTTCTTTTCAATATGCGTGAGCAGATTTTTGACCTGGATCTCCGTTAACAATCCAAGATCCATTAATTCATCCTTATCTGTATTGTTCAGGTTGATCGGGTGCGCCTGGTACTGTTTCAAATTTTCAATCAGTGAAGTATAATCCGCATTTTCGTCCTGGTTTTGCTCCGAAAGAATTTCGAGATTTTGGTTTTGCTCATTATCCGCATCATCGTTTGGAACAGTTGGAGTTACCTGGGCATGCGAATACTGAATAAGGAAAATAAAAACGAACAAACAGGTATGTCGGAATACATTCTTCATTCGTTGTGATGCTTACTCTTTAGACTCTTTTTCTTTTCCGAAAACATAGCTCAAGCCAACCTGTGGAGAGAAACCAAGAATATTATGATAAGAAGAACTCAAATCAAATTTCAGGGACTCCAGCTTCACTCCTACTCCGAACGAAGTTTGAACAGGGTAACTGCTCATTCCGGCACGCAGGTAAAATTCTTTTGCAGGGGCATATTCAACACCACCTTTAAAATTTACATTCGTATACGATCCCTTTTCAGCTTCAGCAACAATCATCAATTGTTTGGAGAAAATATACTGCAAGCCAAACTTTAATTGGGAAGGAAGTTTTTCGTTATTGTATTCAGTAATCTTTGCACGATTTGGATTATACAGGTGAGCTGCAACGATCACATTCTTCGATAGCTTACCCTGCAATCCCATTTCTACACAAAAGGTAGAAGCCTTTCCATAAAATGCATCTCCTAATCGGTAAGAAAGATAGTTCAACTGCACTCCTGCAGAAAAACTATTACCTAGTTTCATTCCGTACCCAAGACCCAATTTGCTTTGGCGAAATGCAGAATATCCAAACCCTGTATAAGTCAGTCCAAAGGTTCCGCGTTTTATTGGTAATGCCCCAACGAATGAGCTATAGCTAAGTTGTTTTAATAGAAACCTGTTTTCGTAATAAGCACCCACTGCAATATTCGAAAGGAATCCGAGTCCCGCCTGGTTGTTTTGCGCACTGTAAACATCGCTTAGGGTAACAGATGCACCACCCAACGCAGCCGAACGGGCACCCACCTGGGAATTTTGTGCAACTATCCCGGCCGTAATGCAACATAATGAAATAAAGAGTACAATTTTCTTCATCAACTCAAATATAGGTATTTTTCCGAAACCAGCTTTATTATCAAGCCTTTAAATTACCCATAAAAGATTATTTTTGCCACGTAGCTCACCTGTTAAAGTAGACACAAAAAACAGGTTTTGCTTCCTTTATTGATAATGGCAAAAATCTATTTTTTCTTTATACCGATAGTACTTATCTGGTGTTTAACCAGCTGCAACCAGGGCGACACAATTATTGAATCAGATGTGAGCACTGAAGAAAAAGACACCACTGATCTCATTCTAAACTTAAGCATTAAACCATTGGATATGGCTGTAGGATATGGGAATATTTACAGCTGCAAAGTAGTTGAAGCTGAAAAAGGCTTTGTGGAAGATACCTTGCTGTCTGTTGTTATCATAGGAAGCGAAAATGAAAAAGACTCTGTGTTTCACCAGGCATCTATATCTGGCTACATGCTTAAAGCAGGCTTCGAAAAGTATCGTGAAGATGAACCCTATCGGATGATGCCCATTGATGGTTTTGTAGACGCAGATAATACTTCGTGGAAGATCAGCTGGATTGAACCAATAAGAATGAAATAAAAAATTAGAATTATTTTAGTTCAGGCAGTGTCTTCCCTTTAAACGGTTTGAAATAATAACTCAACTGCAATCCTGCAAAATTCCCATAGTTGGAAAAAGTGTGCGTATAACTTTGATTATTTAGTTGGTAGTTAACCGTTGAATTCATCAGTTGTGTAAATCCGCCATTCACAATTATACCCAGGCTAAAGATCCTTCCACTCTTGAACAGTTTATCTACACCAGCAACTATATGCCCGTTAACAGCAACATTGGAATTAACTGATACCGTTTGATTCAGGTAATCGGAAGCAGGATTAAGATTAGCTTCATCCGTTGGTGATACATTTTGTGATGCTTTTTTTGGAGCGCCCACTCCTACCAACGATAAGCCACCTCCAACGTACCAGCGGTAGTTGCGGCAATTAGGATTAAAACGATAAATAAGTGAAACAGGAATAGCAACGGTAGAAGCGCTTAACTGGTTAGTTGTATATTGCGACTCCTTATTCAGTAAAGAATAATCTTCAGCGATTGCATAGTTAAAACCAAGGCTCGAAAACTGCAGACCTGTTTGCCAGCTTAAATGTGTATTAATATCCTTACGAAAATTCACCGACCATATCCCCGTTCCCATTTCATTATGATGGAAACGTGCATTTGCCTGGTGCATGCCACCCGAATAAGAAGAGTGATTAGCTATTGCAGATAAACTAAGTCCCCATCTCCAGCTGCTTTGTGCAGAAACTGTTAGTGATGCTGCAAGAAATGTACTGAGTATAATGATCTTTTTCATGGTACAGGTATTTGGTGAAATAAATTTAGGTCAAAAAATCCGTAAAACAAGCCCTGCTAATAGTTTTAACATATATCAAAGTGCTATACATCATAGCATTTGGAATAAGCAAAAAGACTACATTAGCAGTAATGGAAAGCATTACACAAAAACCAAGGATAAAAGCAGGTATTGAGAAATCGATAGAAGCATTTCAGGAAAAAGGAGTAGAATCTTTTAGCAAAACGCTGTTCAACGAATTGCTTTCGAAAAAAATAAAATTCCCCTTGTTAGAGTATGCTGCAGTACTATTGCTTGAGCGCATTCCTCTTAAAGATCAATTAGTACTGAGCGATAAAATAATTTCCCTGGAAACGATTGGTGGCAATACCATTTGTGGTAAATTATTACAATTACGTGCAGATAAAAAAAGGGGTGAATCGTTTAAGAAAGCCGAGGAATACATTATTTTCGGAAACATGTGGTATGTCTGCGATATTATTGGAGAAAGGGTATTCGGGTATTGTTTGCTTACACAAAGCGAGGATACAATTCCTTACCTGCACAAACTTGCAAAACATCCGAATAACTGGATGGTAAGAACTATAGGTGTTGCAACGCATTATGCCGTAAAAAAGGGGTTGAAGAAAAAGGATGCCAACACCCTGTTTTTGCTACTGCTGTCACTTTCGGGCACTACCGACTTTCACACGAAAAAAGGTATAGGCTGGGCGGCTAAAACAATAGCCAAATTTCATCCGGAAATAATTGTAAGACACCACAACGCCATTTACGAAAATCCGGAAGTAAAACAATGGTTCAAAACCAAAATAAAAATAGGCTTAAGCAGAAAAGAAAAATATGCCGCAGTCCATACAAGTTAAAAGCATATTAAACAAAAAGAAGCGCCGCGATTCGTGGTTCCTGGATGATTACACCATCAACCCCTACAGCGCCTGCTCATTCAATTGCCTTTTCTGTTATACGCAGGGAAGCAAATGGGGAATGAATATGCCTGCCCGTCCGGGAGGCGGGGCCGATAAAGTTTCCGTGAAAGAAAACGCACTGGAGATCCTCGAAAAACAATTGCAATTAAGAGCTAAGAAAAAGGAATACGGTTTTATTGTGATGTCGTCATCTACCGATCCTTACCTGCATTTTGAAAAAGACACATTGCTTACCAGGCAAATGCTGGAGCTGATTCACACCTATCGTTTCCCGGTTCATATGATCACACGATCTGACCTTATTACACGTGATTTCGATATACTTCATAAGATCAACAACGATGCTATTTTGCCAGAGGAGCTGGAAAGCAAACTCAGGCAAAAAGTGTTGATCTCCTTTTCATTTTCTACAATTGAACAGGAAGTGGCAAGTATTTTCGAACCGGGTGCAACATCCATTGAAAAACGTTTAAATACGGTAAAATCCTGCCTGGATGAAGGATTTAAAACCGGGATAAGTTTGATGCCATTAATTCCCTTCATAAGTGACACAACTGAACAATTAGAAAAAACATTTTCACTTTTCAGCACCATGAAAGTGGATTATATATTACCTGCAACGCTTACCTTGTTTGGAAACGAACGTGGCGATAGTAAATGGTTGATGTATCGTGCTATTGAAAAACACTATCCTCATTTATTACCAAAGTACAAAAACTGGTTCGAACATTCGGATGGAATGCCAACGCATTACTACCTTGCTTTTAATAAAAAGATGAAAGAGTTGTGTGAGAAATACGGGTTAAAGGATAGAATCATTTAATACACTTTTTCATTCTATTTTGTACCTTTAATTAAAATTGAATCATGAAAAAAATATTCTTTCTCTTCATTTTAATATATACTTCTATCTCTTACTCCCAAACAGTAAAAGCCGATGACCTCATTGGAACCTGGCTTACAGGGAATGGAAAAGCTAAAGTGCAGATCACCAAATCGGGCGATAAGTATAGCGGAAAAATTGTTTGGCTGAAAGAACCGAACTACGCAGACGGAACACCCAAAGTCGACAAAAACAACCCGGATAAAACAAAACAAAAAAATCCAATTTTAGGATTAAGCCTTCTGAAAGACTTTGTTTGGGACGATGATCAATGGGAAGACGGAACCATTTATGATCCGGAAAATGGCAAAACCTATAGCTGCAAAATAGAAATGAAAAGCGGCGCTTTGGAAGTGAGAGGCTATATCGGATTTTCATTAATAGGAAGAACCCAGATCTGGGTGAAAGTAAAAGAAACAAAGTAATACCAACAAGTGAAACTTATCCGGATAATCACTGTTGGTTTAACCTGTATGATGCTGAGTGGATGCAGTTACATCATGCATTTCTTCATCAACAACAATACCGACCAGGAGTATCAACTTACCATAAACAAATCGGGCGGGAGCTTCAGCGATACACTTCACTTGTTTAGCGGCGACCTTATCACGAAAAAAAACAAAGTTCGCTACATAAACAAACTCAATAAAGAAATCCTGCTTACCAAAGGCACACACAGTATTCCAATCCCGCCTCAATCAACCAGCTTAATTGCAATTGGAATGAATGGACATTTTTTCGACCTTGGTTTCATTGTGCTGAAAAATAAAAACGGGGCAAACGATACGTTATATGCAGGGCGTGGATTCAACAGGAATCTTCACTTCAAAGGAACTACCTGTGTTACTTATGAAATAAAAGACTAATACTTCAGTACAAAATGCTCTTTCTGCTTATGCTCTTTGCGCAGAAATACAATTCCCATAAAATAAACATCTACAGTTAAACTTACTTTTGGATGCTTTTTTATTTCTTCCCATGCTGCTTTCATTCCATCACTCCAGTTGATATCATCAAAAACGATAACTGTATCGTTATGGCTTTTTTGTAAAACAAGCTCAAAGTAATTTAGTGTTGGTTCTTTGGAATGATTGCCATCAATATATACGAAATCAGCTCTGTCAATTTTGCCTAACAGCTTAGGTAATTCATCATCAAAATTGCCTTTCAATACTTCAATGTTTGAATACTTGTTTTCAGCAAACTTCATTTTAGCGAAATCGGCTAATGAAGGGCTTCCTTCCAGTGTATATACCTTTGCTTTTTTCCTGGCTGCAGCCAGGTACATTGTTGTAAGGCCAAGAGAAGTTCCCAGCTCAATTATAGTTGCAGGAGCCGCGAAATTTACGAGCCGGAATAATAAACGCGCATATTTTTCGGGAGAAATCCCATGTTTGCAAATATCCGCTACACTGCGTTGATTACCTTTAAACACTTTTGACCCTGCTCCAAAATCTTCTACCGTAAGTATTGTATTATCCTTCTCTAAACGCCTGCGTATCCTTGCCAGCTTACTGTAATCATAGTATGCCGAAGTTTCTTCTATAACAGCATTGTAGAGGTGAAATACAAAAGGAGAATGAAGCCCATGCGCATCTTTAGCTTTCAGCTTGTACTTCGCGTAATCATTTAATTTAGAAAACTTACTCAATCCTCTTTAATTTCAAGGGGCTTTTTATGACGAAGGAATAACACATCACCCACTTTCGGTTCCTGGCCTGGTTTCATCCTGTTCTTTTTATACAAATGATACATACGGATACCATGCAACTGGGAAATAGATTTTATGGTTTCACCTTTTGTTACTACGTGATAAGGTTCTTTAGCCCTGCGGCGTTTACGTTCTACATATATTTTTGTTCCTGCCTGTAATTTATCTTTTGTAGTAAGGTCATTATAAGTAAGCAGATCTTCCAGTTCCAGGTTAAACTCTGTAGCCAGTTTATAAAATGAATCGCCTGATTTGGCAATAATAAATTTAGTTCCATTAAAACGTAATACCTGGCGAAGTTCCATTTTGGTTTTTGGCTCACTGGATGCAATTGGTTTAACCGGTAAACCTTCCTGTTTGTCATACTGATCCAGTTTATATTTCTCGATCAGTTCAATCAGTTGTTCAGCGTATTTGGGATGAGTAGCGTAACCTGCCTGCTTCAATCCTTTCGCCCAACCCTTGTAATCTGTCAGTGGCAGGTCAAACAAAAATGCATAACGTGGACGGTTTTTTAAAAACAGTGAATGATCGGTATAAGAATCCAGCACCTTTTCATATTTCCGGAAACATTCATTTTTAGCGTCATCATCCATATAATAGCTCTCACCGGTCCAACCTACGTGACATTTAATTCCAAAATGGTTATTGGCGTATACCGAAAGGGCACTGTTTCCGTTACCACTTTCCAGCATGCCCTGGGCCAGCGTAATACTTGCAGGAATGCCATGCATCAGCATTTCTGCAATGGCGTCGTCCTTGTAAAGAGAAATATAATCAGTGGGAGATAATTTTTTTTCAGAGGGCTGGGCAAGCAAAATACTCCCGCTTAGCAAGCAAATAAGCGCCAGGGCAGTTATTCTTCGTGTGAAAACCTTCATTTAATCACAAATTTACATCATTCAGTCAACTTGTTTCAGCTATAAAATTACGGTTATGAACAGGGTTATGTTAGGTTTTCGGCGAAAATGTTAAATTTTTCATTTGGAAACTTGTGGGACACAAAAAGTTTCCATAGTTTTGTGCCGGAATTTAAAATTGAAATGGAAACAGAAGAAAAAATAATCAAAGGTGCCGAAGAATTGTTCTTCCGTTTTGGTGTAAGATCCGTTACGATGGACGATATCGCGAAGCACCTGGGCATGAGTAAAAAAACCATTTACCAATGTTATACTGACAAGGATGAAATGGTGTACAAGCTAATGCAGGAACAGGTGCAGCAGCATGAAGAAAAATTTGGTGGCATCCAGAAAAATTCGGCCAATGTGATTGAAGAAGTATTTGCAATCATGAAAGAGATATCGTCTTACTTAAGCAGAATTAATCCACTGCTGATGTATGAATTGCAAAAATACTACCCAAAAGCATGGGGTCTTTTTAAAGGTTTAAAGGAAAACTTTATCCAGAAAATAGTAGAACGCTCCATAAACGGGGGAAAGGAACAAGGTATTGTAAGAGAAGACGTCGACACCAAAATTCTTTCCCGCCTGCGTCTTGAAGAAGTTGAAATGGCTTTCAATCCTTTGATATATCCCCCGGATAAGTTCAATCACGTAGAAGTGCAGATAGCTTTGACTGAACACTTTTTATACGGAATCTGTACACTGAAGGGACATAAGCTGATCAATAAGTACAAACAAATACAGGAAGAAGAATAAATACAATAAACAACCTAATATATATGACACCGAAAATAGTTCGATTAAAAACAATGTTGGTGCTGATAGCAGGGCTCATCCCCTTTTTATCGGTAGCACAACAAACCGACAATAGCAGCTTTACTTTGAAAGCAGCTATTGATTATGCTACCAAGCATAATGCAACCTATTTAAATACAGAATTAGACATTAAACTCGCCGAATTAAAAAACAAAGAAGTAATTGGGATTGGTTTACCGCAATTGAGTGGTAGCGTTGATCTTAAAGATTATGTTAAGATTCCTACTTCTTTACTTCCCGGTGAATTTTTTGGTGCGCCTCCCGGAACATTTATTCCCGTAAAATTCGGTACTCAGTGGGTAGGAACAGCAGGTTTATCCGCTTCACAGTTAATATTCAGCAGTGATTATATTGTTGGATTACAGGCA
>DASWXS010000300.1:0-4012 GCA_036405375.1 Bacteroidia bacterium | reverse complement strand
CTTACGCGCAATTTTCTCAGTACCTACAAACACAGGCGTGACCTGGTTCAGGAACATGGTCCAGTAAGCTCCTTCAGGTGGTGGTGTTTGATCAGCTATAAATGTATTCACACACACCTGGTCTTTATTTTTGATCATTTCGCGCAATACATCTTTCATAGCGATAAGTCCATTCCCAAAACGGGAACGCATATCATAGATCAGCTTATCAAACTGTTTGTTGGTTAAGGGATGATAAATTGCATACAGTCTTTGCTCAAACTCCAGGCTGAACGCGCATCCCGCCCATTCCCAGTTTCCGCAATGTCCCATTACAGCGATCATGCTTTTTTTATCTGAATTGAATTTGGCGAAAAGCTCTTTCATATACGGATCAAAAGCAACGCGCTTACGTAATGCTGCGGGTGAAATAGTTATGAGCTTAAGTGTCTCTAAAATAGTATCGCATAAGTGGCGATAAAATTTCCGTTCGATATTCTTTAATTCTTCAACTGATTTACCCGGGAAAGAATTCTGCAGGTTCATCATCACAACCTTTTTCCTGTATCCACAAATATGATACATAAAAACGTACATGATATCAGAAATACCATAAAGTATCCAGAACGGAAGGATGGAGATAAAATAAATGAGAGGCAGAACAAATATATAATACAGCACTGCCCCCATTTTTAGAAGTTCGGCTTAAGTAAGTATTTAGAGTAGAAGTCAACAATATGCTTCACCGCTTCATCAGCCGTATCTACAATCTTAAATAACTCGAGATCTTTTGGATTAATGTTGTGCTCCTGGTCCATCATGGTAGTTTTGATCCAGCTGATCAACCCTGCCCAATATTCCTTTCCTACTAACACTACAGGAAATTCTGCAATTTTATTGGTTTGCACCAAAGTTAAGGCTTCAAACAATTCATCGATTGTTCCGAACCCGCCCGGCATACCAATAAATCCCTGAGAGTATTTCAGGAAAATGGTTTTCCGCACAAAGAAATAATTAAAGTCGATGCTTTTATCTCTGTCGATATAATCGTTAGGTTTTTGCTCAAACGGAAGCTCAATATTTAAACCTACCGATTTCCCTCCGCCTGCTCTTGCCCCTTTATTAGCAGCTTCCATAATTCCAGGACCACCTCCTGAAATAACACCATACCCTTCTTTCACCAGTTTGAATGCAATCTCTTCTGCCAACTGGTAATATTTATTTTCCGGCTTTGTACGAGCGCTTCCAAATATAGAAACACAAGGGCCAATTTTAGCCATACGTTCAAAACCATCCACAAATTCACTCATTATTTTAAAGATCTGCCAGCTGTCGGATGCTTTGATATCATTCCAATCTTTTGTTGCAAACGCTTTCCTGATTTTGTCTTCGTTCTCTTTCGACTTATTTAACTCCATTTTTCTTCTCTTTCTTATATTTTAAATTCATTTCTAATTTCTCATAATTCACAACTGCCTTGTATTCATGGAGAAGATCACTTCCTACCACGCCGTCAATTGCAGAAAGGCCCACACGCGTATAAGATTCATTTACATGAGAAAGGTCCAAAAATATCGCGTTATAATTTCTGATAACAAGATCCTGTAATTGAATTTTTTTGAGTTCACTGACGTGACTCTTCATAGTAGTGGTTCCTAAGCCGGTCGACAACTGTTCATTCTCCTGCAAGTTACTAATTTTTATGAATTTGTCCATCCTGTTCACATCAAAAACCGTACGGGAAGCGCCTGTATCTATGAGTAAATTGGCGACTTTTCCATTAATTTTTGCCTTGATGCACAAGTGATAACCACTGTTATCAATATTCAGTAATTTGATTTTAATCGTTGTTTTGTTCATCCGGGATGTGTCTTTCTAATGACACTACAAGTTTAGCATTTTTTTGGTGAAGGTGGAAGGGCCAAATTTTCGTAAATTCGCGGCCATGAAGGTAAAAAGACCCAATAAAATTGTAGAAGGAGTTACTATAATTGATACATCATCCGAAGGATTAGCTGTAGCACGTGTAGAAGATATGGTTGTATTTGTTGAAGGTGCGGTTCCCGGCGATATATGCACCATACAGATCTATCGTATCAAAAAGAAATTTGGTGAGGCAAAAGTAGTGAAGCTGGAAACACCTTCTCCGTATCGTATCGAGCCGGTTTGCCAGCATTTTGGAACCTGCGGAGGCTGTAAATGGCAACACCTCGATTACAAAGCGCAACTTTCCTTCAAACAAAAACATGTTGTTGATTCGCTGAAACGTTTGGCAAAGGTTGAGTTTCCTGAGCCTATGCCCATTTTAGGTTCTGCAAAACAATATGAATACCGGAACAAACTGGAATTTACCTTTTCCTCTAAAAAATGGCTCACTGCAGAGCAGATAAAAAGTGGTGTGGACTTTGGCGAGGGAAGCCGCAATGCTTTAGGATTTCATATTCCCGGCCTTTTTGATAAGATAATAGACATAGAAAAATGTCATTTGCAGGCAGATCCATCTAACCAGATCCGGAATGAGGTGCGAAAATTTGCGCAGGAAAAAGGGTTTTCCTTTATGGATATTAAAGCTAAAGAGGGTTTTTTAAGGAACCTGCTGATCCGAACTACTTCTACCGGAGAATTAATGGTAGTGCTTCAAACATTCAGGGAAGAAAAAGAAAATCGTGAAGCATTACTGGAACATTTAAAAAATAAGTTCCCGCAAATCACTTCTCTTTTGTACGTAATTAACCCTAAGGGCAACGAAACTTTTCACGACCTGGAATTGCATTGCTACTATGGCCGCGATCATATTTTTGAAGAAATGTCCGCCCGGCCGGACCAGTCGGACGGGGAAGGCCTGAAATTCAAAATCGGTCCAAAATCATTTTACCAGACCAATTCCGAACAGGCATATGAATTATATAAAGTGGCTCGTGATTTTGCAGGACTTAGCGGTGATGAAGTAGTTTATGATCTTTACACAGGAACAGGTACCATTGCATGTTTTGTGGCGGGGCAGGCAAAAAAAGTAGTTGGAGTAGAATATGTGGAAGCAGCTATTCATGATGCAAAAATAAATGCAGCCCTAAATAATCTGAATAATACTTCGTTTTATGCGGGTGATATGAAAGATGTACTGAACCACGATTTCATTTTGAAAAATGGCAAACCCGACGTTATTATTACTGATCCACCACGTGCTGGTATGCATGAAGACGTAGTGAAAGTGATTTGCGAAACTGCTCCAAAAAAAGTGGTGTACGTAAGTTGTAATCCAGCTACACAAGCGCGCGACCTTGCTGCTATGGATCATTTATACAAAGTGACCAAAGTGCAAGCAGTTGATATGTTCCCTCAAACACATCACATAGAAAGCGTAGTATTGCTGGAATTGAGAGAAAGTCCGAAAGAAAGAGAACAGCATTGAGAAATTACGCTGAAGTATTTACAGATGGAAGCTGTCATACACAGCATTGTACCGGTGCCTGGGCATCGCTTATCTTTATCGATGGACAAAGATTTACTTTATCAGGTGTGGAGAAAAACACTGCCCATAACCGTATGGAAATTCTTTCGGTTATTAATGCTATAGAATATATAAAACAACATTATCCCATAATTACAGACATTTCTATTGTTTCAGACAGTCAGTATGTAATTGGATTGGTAGAAAGGGAGAGAAAATTTATTACTCAACAATACAAAACCAAAGCAGGAAAAGAAATCCGGAACATTGACCTGGTAAAGCATCTCCTGAAACTAAATACTGATCTATCCCTGCAATTTATTAAAATAAAAGCGCATCAAAAACAAAGTTCAGAACCCAATTATAATATTGAAGCAGATAAACTTTGCAGAAAATTGGTGAGGGAAGCTATTAGTACTTGCTGATAATAAAGAGAGAAGTTTTCACTTCCCTCTTTTTAAAATTTAAGATGTTTTCATTTTTTCATATTCCTTTTCCACAGCATCGGTTTTATCATAAAACACATATGCTCAGAAATATTGGAATGCAAGGCCTATTCCCCAGCCTACCATCGACCATAAC
>DASWXS010000299.1:0-1523 GCA_036405375.1 Bacteroidia bacterium | reverse complement strand
TTACTTCAAGTATGCTTATTTCTTTACGGAGAGCTTTAATCAGCTTACCGGCTCCAGTCATACATTCTTCAATCACTACGCACAATTCAGTAATACTTATTTTGGAACAGCATTCAGTGTAGACAAGCTGATTCTTCCTGTCGGTATTTCTTTTTTTACCTTCCAGAGTATTTCTTATGTAGTTGATCTGTATCGGGAGAAAGTAAAACCAGTAAACAACATCCTTGAATATGGTTTCTTTGTTTGTTTCTTCCCTCATCTCGTAGCAGGCCCCATTGTAAAAGCACACGAGTTCTTATGGCAGATCAATCTTCCTTATAAACTCACACGGTATGATTTCGGCATGGCATTGTTCTGGATATTGAATGGCTTCGCAAAAAAAGTGCTTGCCGATTACGCAGCGCTCAATTATGTGGATCGCATTTTTGAGAATCCGAATTACTACTCAGGTGTGGAAGTGATACTGGGAATTTTTGGATACTCACTACAGATCTATGCCGATTTTTCCGGTTACACCGATATTGCAATTGGCGTAGCATTGCTCCTTGGTTTCCGGTTAAAAACAAATTTCCGTTCACCTTACAAAGCAGCAAGCACAAGTGAGTTCTGGCAACGCTGGCATATCTCACTTTCTTCATGGCTGAAAGAGTATTTGTACATTCCACTCGGAGGTAATAAAAAAGGTACAATTGGTTCTTATCTGTGTATAGCGCTTATTTGTACCGTAGTTATACTTCTTACGGGTAAACTCTGGTTATTCTTCATTTTTGCCGCAGTAGCTGCTATGCTTTTTGTTTTAACCATGATCTTCTCCTCTTTTAAGCAAGTGATCAATACAAATGTAAACCTGCTTGTTACCATGTTGCTTGGCGGTTTGTGGCATGGCAGCAGCTGGATGTTCATCATCTGGGGTGGATTAAATGGATTAGGATTGGTTATTCATAAACTATGGCAAAAAATCAGTCCTTTTAATGAAAGTAAATCCGTGTTCTATAGAATCTTCATGATTCTTTTCACATTGACTTTTATCAGCTTCACACGCATCTGGTTCAGGAGCGATAACCTGGAAACAGTTGGTTTCATTTTCGATCGTATTCAGAATCACATGGGACTGGAATTAACATGGGGCATTTTAACCGGGTACAAAACTGTTCTGCTCGTGATCCTTGCAGGTTACCTTATTCATTGGATCCCTGAATCAACCAAAGAACAATACAGGAATTTCTTTGCTAATCTTCCTGTTCCTGCTATGGCTGCAACAGTAGTCATTTCAGTTTTCCTGTTGTACCAAGCGATGTCGTCGGATATGCAGCCGTTTATTTATTTCCAGTTCTAGCATGAAAGAGAACGTTATCAAATCATACCTTAACACGGCTATTGAATTGATCAGGCAATATACTGATGAGGCTTCTCAAAAATTTACTCCGCTCAATTTGTTTTTGAAAGCTTATTTCAAAAAACACAGCAAATATGGGAAACGCGACCGGAATGCAATTAGTGAGCTGATCTATGCTTATTTCAGG
>DASWXS010000298.1:0-1866 GCA_036405375.1 Bacteroidia bacterium | reverse complement strand
CGCTAGATGAGTATATCGGGCAGGAACATCTTATTGGTAAAAATGGCGTTTTACGTGGCGCTATTGAAAAAGGAATTCTCCCATCCCTGCTGCTCTGGGGGCCTCCAGGGGTTGGGAAAACATCATTGGCAAATATCATTTCCAAAACATTAAAACGTCCGTTCTATATTTTAAGTGCCATTAGTGCGGGAGTTAAAGATGTGCGGGAAGTAATTGAAAAAGCCCAGCGTGAAGACTTGTTCAGCGTTGGAAAGCCTGTTGTATTCATTGATGAGATTCATCGTTTCAGTAAATCGCAACAGGATTCTTTACTGGGAGCCGTTGAAAAAGGAACAATCACGCTCATTGGTGCAACAACTGAAAATCCTTCTTTCGAGGTAATTCCCGCTTTGCTGTCGCGATGCCAGGTTTATGTATTAAATCCACTTTCTAAAACAGAGCTGGAAACCGTTCTGCATAAAGCCATTGAAAACGACCTGGAGCTAAAGCGAAAGAATATTGAGCTTCGTGAAACAGAGGCTTTGCTAAGAATTTCCGGGGGAGATGCCCGTAAACTGTTGAATGCACTGGAACTTGTTGTAAGTTTTGCTCAAACCTATCCTATTGTTATTACCAACGAACTTGTAACCAATACAATCCAGCAAAACCTTGCTATGTACGACAAAAGTGGGGAGCAGCATTATAATATCATTTCCGCATTTATTAAATCCATACGGGGCAGTGACCCTAATGCGGCTGTATACTGGCTGGCGCGGATGATAGAAGGTGGAGAAGATCTTTTATTTATCGCACGAAGAATGGTGATCCTTGCAAGCGAAGACATTGGTAATGCAAATCCTACTGCACTGGTGATTGCAAACAATTGTTTCCAGGCTGTGAATGTGATCGGGTTTCCTGAATCAAGGATAATCTTATCGCAGTGTGTTACTTATCTTGCATCTTCTCCAAAAAGTAATGCATCATATGAAGCTATAGGTAAAGCACAGGACGCAGTAAAAAAGTACGGAGATCTTCCGGTTCCACTGCATATTCGTAACGCTCCAACCAAGCTGATGAAGGAGTTGGGTTACGGAGACAATTATGAGTACTCACACGCTTATGATAACAATTTCTCGCAACAGGAATATTTACCGGAAGAGCTCAAAGGTTCAGTATTTTATGAACCAGGTAACAATCCCCGCGAAAATGAATTAAGAAATTACCTGAAATCGCTCTGGAAAGAAAAGTATGGCTACTGATTACTTAACCAGCTTCAATGCTTCCTTGTAATCAATTCGTTCACCATTCTTAAAAGCAACTACAAACGCATCTTTATACCCAAGTTCACGCACTTTAGCCTGGTAAGCTGTTGCTTCATTCGGATCCCTGAAATTCCCTGCAGTATATTTCAAAATAGCTCCGACCTTATAATAAGTAATATCTTTAAGTCCTTTCAATTTAACCGAACCAGCCTCTATCTCTTTATCGGATGATGCAAACTGAATGCGGAATTCTACCAGGTTCTTCTTATCCGGGTTCCCGTTATTGCCTGCATAACTATTAATCAGGTCCTTGGTACTTACTTTTGTGGTGTCAACATTTACGTTACTTAATGAGTCCTGGATATCCATAATGCGCTTTAAACGCGTCTTTGGATAATTCTCTACCGGACTTATAGCACTTGCTTCGTTATATTTCTTTTTTGCATCCTCCCATTTTTTTTCTTTGAAAAGTTTATCAGCAGAAGCTATTGTTTCATTATATTTTTTAGCAGAAGCCTCATCAGTTGCAAGCTGCTTCATGTTTTTCTGGCACTCTTCAATCTTTACTTTAGGATATTTTTCTCCAGGTTTAATGATAAGTGCTTCCTGGTATTTTTTCATCGCA
>DASWXS010000297.1:0-5290 GCA_036405375.1 Bacteroidia bacterium | reverse complement strand
GTCTTTTTTTCCTGATGTAATTTCAACTTCGGTGAGTTCTGTGGCATCTTCTTCAAGTGAAACATTGAGGGTTATATTCTTATCAAGTGTAATTTGTTTTTCGACCTTTTTATATCCCATATTGGATATTTCAATGTTGTAGGTGTTTTGTACAAGGGTTAAGGAATAAAATCCATATTCGTTTGTTGATGCACCAACACCCGTTGCGCCTGACACCCGGACAATAGCTCCAATAACAGTTTCACCGGTTTTCTTATCTTTTATGGTTCCGCTGAGCGTATATTTTGTTTGACTGAATGCTGATATACTTAACAAAGTAAATACGGCTGTTAACAGTTTGTTTTTAAAGGTTTTTGATGAGAATGTTTCTTGCATATTGAGATTTGTTTGTGTACAAATGTCTTTAGTATGTGCTGGTATTTCAATAGTTATTAAATGAAGTGGACAAAATGGGGTTTAAGCGGGACACGATGGTGCGCTTAAACAAATGCCGGGTCAATAAAAAAGGAAAGCGGGTGCTTTCCTTTTAAATTATCCGGCCTGAACTGAGGAAATGATTTGCGGAGCGCATAATTTTTGTTCAAGCATTTGCATTTCTCTACTGATGCGTTGCGGTAAAATCTTACCGTAAATTTGTGTTGTACGGATATTGGAATGACCTAACATGCCGCTGGTGGCTTCCATTGAAATACCATTAAGTAAACAAACTGTTGTTGCGAAGGTATGACGTGCCAGGTGATGAGTTAGATTTTTATTTACTCCGCAAATAATGGCTACTTCTTTCAGGAATGCATTAAATGGTTGGTTGGCTATCATTGGTAACAATGTGCCTTTTTCTTTGCAGCGTGGATGATCTTTGTATTTCTCAAGTATCTCGGCCGCTTTTGGCAACAAAGGTAAATTGGCTTGTACTCCGGTTTTCTGACGTTTGATAATAATCCATTTTTTGCCATCAATACCAGGGTGAATGTTTGAGGCGTTGAGTTGTGCTGCATCGGTATAAGCCAAGCCGGTATAACAACTGAATACGAATAGATCACGGACTACCTCAATTCGTGCAATGTTGATTTGTTTACTTTCAATAACAGCTAATTCTTCCTCGGTTAAAAATCCTCTTTCTTTTTTGACGAATGTAGGTTTGAACTTCATGAAAGGATCTTGTTTTAACCAATCGTTGCGTACAGCCATTGAAACAATTTTGCGAAAGCGCTCAATGTGTTTCATTACTGTATTGTTACTGCAGGGCTTTTGATTTTCTCCGGGAACATGGTTGCGCAGAAACATTTCGAAATCAGTAAGGAACTTGTAGTTAAGCTGGTTTAAAAACACATCTGTTGTGTGCATTTTGTCTTTCAGGAATTCTGTTACGTATTTTTGAGTAGTGAAATAATTTTTGGCTGTTCCCCAGGCAAGTGTACCCTCCATTGTATCGTTATGATATTTGATGATCTCCAGGAGTGATTTTTGGGTTTCATCAACACCCAGGAATTTTGACTTAACGGCTTCAGCCGATATCATCTTTTTATCAATCTGTAAAGTGCGGTAGGCATTGTGCAGTTCGGTACGAACCTCGGCAATATAACTGTTGAGTGATTTTGCTTCTGCATCGTGGCCACTTACTGTTTCTTTTGCTTTGTTCCATTTTTCTATCGGTATGCGGTATTTTAGCGAAATGTCCTTTCGGATTCCATCTACTGTTATGCGTACCATCAGGGGAGCGCTGCCGTTATCTAAACGTACCATACGCAGGTAAAAAATCAGGCCGAATGAATTGGATGTTCTCATGTTTTCTTCGTTTTAAAAGATTTGTAATTGAGTTTCCAAAATGGACACTGGTGGACACTACAAATCATCTGCACCAAAAGATCTAATTAATTGATTATAAGAAAGAAAAAGGCTAATTGGTGTCCAAATTTAAAACATGCCAATGGACACTAAAATGGACACTGGCAAACTGAAATCGTTTGAAACGGATTGGTGGTTTCCGGAAATGAAAAGCATTTAAATTTTACGCCTGCCCATTCATTTTTTGTAGCCAATTGTTTTTCTGTCGTGGATGAAAGATTTTATCATACTCCTACAAGGCTTACCAATCAAGTGTTTCAAAGGATTTAAATTTAGCAGTAACCGATATGGACACCTGCATTTTTTGTTTTTCTGAAAGATTTTGGAGGCGGTGAGAAAGAAAAAAGCCTACAAAACATTTGTCTTGTAGGCTTACTTTTTAGAGGTTTTACCCTCTTTGTCGGGGTGGCCAGATTCGAACTGACGACCTCCACATCCCAAATGTGGCGCGATACCGGGCTACGCTACACCCCGAACGGTGTTTCTTTTTTTCCGGGTTTGCCTCTCTGCAGCGAGGCAAACATCCCTTTTTAAGGTTTTTTGCGGTGAGGGCGGGATTCGAACCCGCGGTACGGTTACCCGTACGACAGTTTAGCAAACTGTTCCTTTCGGCCTCTCAGGCACCTCACCGGTTCCTTAAAATCGGGGTGCAAATATACATACTGTATTTCTAACGTGCAAATTTTTGCACGAAAAATAATTTTAATTTTTCATCTATTTACTATTCGTATAATTGTTCGCGTACAATGTTATCTTTGTATCTCACCAGAAAAAATCAGGAAATGTTGCGCAAAATTGCCCTAGTATCAATAGCATTGCCTTCTTTATTATTGGTTTCGTGCGGAAATGATAATGAGAAGGAAGTAAAGATAGCTCAGAATGAAACAAAGGTTGAGGGAGGCAATAAAGTAGAGCGCATAGCTGACGCAACCAAGTGGGATCCTTCCTGGAAAAAATCAAATACTATTGTGTACCATATTCTCGGAGATCCGGATAATATGCATCCTACCAACAGCTTTTCAGCCGGCAGGCAGGAAATAAGCCTGTATACACAGGTATTCCTGATGAATGCAGATCTTCCCAATTCGGATATGCTTCCGCAATTGGCAGCAGCGCAACCCGAAGTTTCTGCCGATGGATTGGAATATACTTATTCGTTGGTTGATTATATCAAATGGGACGATGGAAGTCCGGTTACAGCTGAAGACCTAATCTTTACTTATAAAGCGAACAAATGCCCGCTGGTCAATAATCCTCATGCAAAACCTTACCTGGAAATGATCAGGGATATTACCATTCCTTCTCCAGGAAAGATCAAGATTACTATGCGTGAGAAATACGTTCAGAACCGTTTTCTTACAACAGATTTCTGTATTCTTCAACGTACATTTTATGATAAGAACAATGTACTTTCTAAATACACTTTTCAGCAATTCAACGATCCGGCATTTAAAGCTGATTCGTATGCTGATCTGAAAAAATGGGCAGAAGAATTTAATTCAGCCGACAATGGTCATAAGCTGGAAAGACTTACGGGCGCTGGCCCATACAAAGTTGAAAGCTGGGATCCGGGCCAATCGATCACGCTTGCCAAAAAGAAAAATCACTGGACAGAAGGAAGAACAGGATTGTATGACATCGCGGGACCTGAAAAAATAATTCTTAAAGTAAGCAGGGACAACAATGCTATTAAATCAGATTTTCTAAACCAGGTGTATGATGTTACAACAGGTATTGACATTGATGTATTACTGGGGCTCCAGAAAGATTCCGCCTTCAGCAAAAACTACAATTCCCGTTTTATGAATACGTATAACTTTACCTATGTTGGTATGAACATGAAACCGGATGGGATCAAGCACAAAAAGATCTTTAATGATGTGAATGTTCGGAAAGCTATGCCTTACCTTATTCCTTATGAAAGCATTAACAAAATAGCAAACAAGGGAGTGTACGAAAGAGTTATAGGTCCGGTGAGCCCGTTGAAAGCAGAGTATAACACGGATCTGAAACAAATTGAAACAAACATTGAAGAAGGTGTGAAAATGCTTGCTGCCGCAGGGTGGAAAGATACCGATGGCGACCAGGTGTTGGATAAAGTGATTGATGGAAAGAAAACGGATATGAAATTTACTTTCACATACATGACTACTTCTCCGGCATGGGAAACAAGTGCAAAGCTGATTGCAGAAAACCTGTTGAAGGCTAAGATAGTGGTGGAACTGGAACCGTTGCAATTGAATACTTTTATTGAACGGATCCATGCCCATGATTTTGATATGATGGTAATGTCGATGCAGGGAACTTCTGCTCCTGAAGATTTTAAACAGATCTGGCATACGGAATCGTGGTTGAATAACGGCTCAAACTACTTCGGCTTTGGGAACGCAAAAAGCGATGCGTTGATTGAAAAGATCCGTACTACGCTTGATGAACCGGAAAGAATAAAGCTGGTGAAAGAATTCCAGGCAATCATTATTGATGAGCAGCCTTGTGTATTTATGTTTGCTCAAAAGCGTCGTGTTGTTGTGCACAAACGATTTGGTAACCAGGAATATTATTATGACAAGCCGGGTGTATTGCTGAACAGGCTCAAACTCATCTCGGCATCACCTCAATAGTATGTTAAAGTATATTGGAAAACGCATATTACTTTTTATTCCAACACTTTTTATCATTACCCTTTTAGGTTTTGTTATTGCTATTAACGCACCGGGCGACCCGGTAGAAAAAATGATGACTGCCGCTACCGGAAATGGAGACTTGGCTTCCCAGCATTCATCACTCAACCAGCAAAAAAAAATCTGGAGAAAAAAACTCGGGCTTGATCTGCCGGTATTTTACTTTACGGTTTCCAATATTGCCACGCCCGACACTTTGTATAAAATAGAGAATAAGGATCAGCGCGAGTCGCTGGAAAGGCTTATTGATCAATATGGGAATTGGGAACAAATTGATAATTACTATAAAAGCATCCAGCAATTCTATGCTCATTCCGTCAGCTTAAACCCTGACTCCTCTTTTGTGAAAACAGGATCCTACGATCAGATGCTGGATCAATTGAACTCATTAATAATGGAAGTAAATACACTCAGGGCGTCCTACAATCATGATATTACAGAAGCAAAATTCAATTCCATCCAATTGCTTGTAGAACAAAACAATTTTCCTTCAGCAGTAAATGATCAATATCAGCTGGTGTTGAAGCAATATGATGCGATGCGCACAAATACCAGCAACTGGAAAAACTACATCCCTTCTTTTCATTTTTATGGAACCTCCAATCAATACCATCGTTGGTTATTTGGCGATGGTGAATTCAGCAAGGGCCTGGTACGTTTGGATTTTGGAATTTCTTATGTAACCAAACTTCCGGTAAACGAAATATTAAAAACGAAGATCGGCTGGTCGCTTTTCTTTACACTCACTTCGGTATTATTGGCAT
>DASWXS010000296.1:0-5786 GCA_036405375.1 Bacteroidia bacterium | reverse complement strand
CTATCGAATACAAATTTGAGCCTGAAACCTATTTCACCGGCGAAAAAATTTCCCTGGTTGGTTCTGTGCTTCTAATGCTGAGTTTAATCGGTGGAATTGTATATTATTTTAAGAAAGAACGTAATCTTAAAACAGTAAATGAATAAAGTATTTATAATAGCCGAAGCAGGCGTAAATCATAATGGTGATCTGAACATGGCTTTCCAGCTGGTGGATAGGGCAGTTGAGATCGGTGCTGACTGTGTGAAATTCCAGACGTTTAAAACGGAGAACATTGTCACCAAAACTTCTCCTAAAGCAAATTACCAGATGCTGGTTACCGACAAAACGGAAAGCCAGTTCGACATGTTGAAGAAACTGGAGCTGCAGAAAGAAGATTTCAAAAAAATAAAAGAATATTGTGAAAAAAAAGGAATTCAGTTCCTTTCAACTCCTTACAACCATAATGATGCAAAGCTCCTGGATGACCTTGGTGTAGCTGCATTTAAAATTGCTTCCGGTCAATTGGTAGAACTTCCTTTTTTAAGATACGTAGCATCATTTGGAAAACAAATGATTATTTCTACAGGAATGGCCAACATAGCTGAGGTATACCAGGCAGTGGATGCTATTCGTAAAGCAGGAAATAATGATATAGTTGTTTTGCAGTGTAACACTGATTACCCAAGCAAAATAGAAGATACCAATATCAAAGCAATGGTTAGCATGCGCGATGTATTAGGAGTGCGTGTTGGATATTCCTGCCACGTTCCTGAAAATTATGCCTGTTATGCAGCGGTGGCATTAGGCGCTGAGGTCATTGAAAAACATTTTACGCTCGATAATAATTTACCGGGCCCTGATCATAAGTGCTCTTTGGAACCAGCAGGATTCAGAGAGTTAATTGATGGTGTGCGGAGTGTAGAAAAGTGTTTGGGTACAGGTATAAAAACTCCAAGCCAGTCGGAAATCAATAATACATACGGAATGCGCAGAAGCCTGGTAGCAAAAACAGATATTAAAGCAGGAACCGTATTAACAGAAGAACACTTTGGATTTAAGCGCCCTGCAAATGGCTTATCGCCAAATTACCTGGATACATTGATCGGGAAAAAAACATCGAAGGATATGATGCAGGATGATGCATTTACTTTCGAATCAATTTTGTTTTAAAAAAATGGAAATTGCAGTAAGCTCCATAGCATATCTCGGTAAACCTGTGGAAGAATTTATTGCTTCCTGCGAGAGAAATGAATTCATTCCTGAATTCAGCTCCGGTATGCCATACCGGGAAGATATGGAGGCCATATTTCTGAAATCGCCTTTCAAAAAAAAATACGCACACAATTATTTTCCTGCGCCGGAAGTTCCTTTTGTATTGAACCTGGCAAGTGCCGACAAAGACATCCGAAAAAAATCGATTGAGCATTGTATACGAGGCATGCAGCTTTCCGAAAAAGCGGGAGCTCCTTTTTTCTCTGCACATGCTGGTTTTTGCATCGATCCTAAGCCTGAAGAGTTAGGACAACAATTAGTGAAAACAAAAAAACTGGATCGTGAAGGACACTGGCCGATCTTTATCGATTCGGTGTGGGAAGTGCTGAAACGCACGAAGGAAACCGGGCTTGGATTTTTAGTAGAGAATAATGTGCTGGCGAAAATGAATGTGTATGATGATGGTGCAAACCCATTGTTGTGCGTGGAATCCCGGGAAATGCAGAAATTTATTAAAGATATAAATGACAAACGTGCAGGATTATTATTGGATACAGCACATGTAAAAGTATCGGCACAAACTTTAGGATTCGATAAAGTAAAATTATTCGAAGAGCTTAGTGAGTTTGTAAAATGCATTCATCATAGCGACAATGAAGGCGAATTTGATAATAACATGAGTATTACCAAAGATTATTGGTTTTTGCCTTTGATGCAGCAATTCAAAAACTGCCTCCATGTTATTGAAGTGAAAAAAATAAATGAAGAGCAGATCAAAGAACAGGTTCAATTATTAAAATCATAAAAATGAAAACTTTATTTTTCTCATTCCTTATTTTCTGTTTTGCATTCCAGGCAAGCGAAAAAATTTCAGATAAAGTTGTTGCCTACTGTTTACAGAATATGGGAAAACAAGTAGACAGGGGAGAATGCTGGGACCTGGCTTCATCTGCGCTAAAAGCTACCAAAGCAAAATGGAAAGCACCATTCGATTTTGGAACTCCCCTTGATTGGAAAAAGAAACCCTTACAAGCTGGAGATGTTTTACAATTCACAGATGTAAAATTATATGGGAAAGGTTACAGTATGTATTTTCCTCAGCATACCGCGATTGTATACAAGTGTACAAAAAAAGATATTGTTGTTTTTCATCAGAATTACAATAACAAACGTTCAGTAGATACGCTCACCATGCATCTTGCCGATCTTAAAAACGGTAAAATAGATGCCTACAGGCCGGTTGCGCAATAATCTGCCAACAACGATGTGGATAACCACACATTAAAACATGCGATTACTAGATAGTAAACCAGGCCGGGAAGAAGAAATTTTTCCAGACCATGGCTTATGCTTCTACCATAAAACAGCGATTTTCTGATTTTCGTTTTGCCAGTTTTTATCCTTTGCTTATATTAGACGGGAAATCTATGCTCAGCATCCAAAAGCACATATTACTTCTGAATGATTTTCATTTCCAGGAGTTCAGCTCACATCTGAGAGCTGTAAAAGCCGAATTGTCGCATAAACTTATTAATGAGATCAGGAATTTTGGCTGGGAACAACCGGATACAGATAAACTATGCACGCGTATTTATGGTGCCTGCGACGAAAAAACAAAGCGAAAATTTCTTCAGTTAACACATCATACATTTAAGCTGAGTTCTTTTTTAAGCCGTAACTATCCGTCTTATTTAAAACACAATCTTATAACAATTGAGGAGCGGGTAAATATAGGAGATAGTCAGCGTGCGAATATGATCGCAGATTTTTTGTGCGATATTGCAGGAAAGATTGAGGATTTTACAACACATTTAAATGCACTGAAGTTTCTTTCGCAACAGGGTTTTATTACCGAAACAAAAGACCAGGTAAAGTATCATAAGCTGATAGGAGAATTAATTGAGAATGAAAGAAGTTTAAACGAAGTATATTTATTGCTCCGTGAAAACCTTCATTTTAAACGTAAAGAAAACCTGGTTGCTGAACAAAAGAAAAAAGGCCTTGGAAGTTTATTCGACCAATATACAGAGCATCCTTGTTTTTCCATTAGCATCCTTGCGCGATTTGGAAAATACTACGAATTACACTTTCTCAACAATCCTGAATTCTATGATGAAAATACTCTTGTTGAACTGGATAAAATAGAACGTGATCTTAACAACAACAGCTTTGTTGTGTTTTCGTTTCTCGATGATGTACTGTTCAAAGTGTTTGGTTTAAAGCTCCAGTACATGGTTCATCGTATGGATTCGCAGGGTATGATGAAGGAATCATTTCACCTGATAGAAGAAAGCTCTTACTTAAAGTTCTGGCAGAGCTATGTGAATATCCCGGAGTTATTTGCGATTTCCATACAGGCAAGTCACTTCATTAGTCATTATGGAGAAACGTTTAAAGAAAATCATTTCCGTGATCTGCCTGAAGATATTAAGAAGAATATCAATTACCTGAAGCAACGTCTCGAAAATGAGCTGGATAAACCGATCTGGAACGAAGGCTATATTATCAAATTAATCAACTGCAGAAGTTTATACAGTGGTTTATTGCTGCTTGGGACAAAAGAAGAGATTGAACGTGCAACTTCCATCCTGGAAGAAACACTCATCACTTACCAGCAAATTCCGTTTCAGAAATTCCTGGATGGAATGTTTGCTGGCCTGATCATTGGTTATTTCAGCCTGAAACAATACGAAAAAGTAGCGGAATGTTATAAACGATATAAAAAGGCTACAACAGGCAACTCAGTAAATGAAGAAAATGATCTTACTATTGCTGCATACTATTACGCTTCGCAATGGATAGTTACTGAACGTAAACAATATGCTGAAAAATTGGGGAATACCTACCAGGCTACGGCCGATAAAAATAACCTGTTGCATGTTGGGAAATTGGTGATGAGCCTTGCGAACTATTTCTCCATCCCGGTTAAGGTATAAATCACTCCGCGTATTTCCTGTTGAATTTCACGAATAGATTTATCCACACCAAACGTGCTTTACGGAATATCCATGTCCATAATACCAGTGCGGCAATACAAAAAGTGATCAGAAATGTTGTTTCACTTAAGTCGAGTATCAGCCAGGTAAGAATAAAAATAGCAACGCCTAATGCTATTGTTAACCCATAAGATACATACATCGAGCCGTAATAAAAACCAACTTCTTTCATCAGGTCTTCATTGCAAACGGAGCATTGCTCGTGCATCTTTGTGAAATTTTTCAGGTCAAAGGGATTTTTAGAAACAAAGAAATCGCCTTTATGACAACGCGGACATTTATTAAAAAGTATACTGTACAGTTTTGTGTTTCTGAATTTCACTTATGAATGCGTCATTTGTGATTTTACATCCTGCCAGCCTCCTCCGTTCACCAATTGTTCGAAGCCATTTTCTTTTAACTCTTTTACAGCCATTGAACTTCTCATTCCTGAAGCACAACACAATACCAGTGGCTGTTTCGCCCTTAGCATTTCGATGTTGTTCTTTATTTCAGCTAATGGAATATTGATTGAATTGGCCACATTGCCCGATTCAAATTCCTTATTGCTGCGTACATCAATTACTGTGGCACCTTTAGCCAACAGATCTGTAATGTCTACTTTTTTCCGGTTAAAAAGTTTTTCAAAGAGTCCCATGTTCCTTGTTTTTTAGTTTCCGCTGCAGCGGATGTTTTTTTCTCTGATGCGCATTCGAAAGTTGAGGTTTCTACACCTGTTTTGGCAATAGCGGCAAATCCTCCTGCTACATCAACCAGGTTTCCGAATCCCCTGCTTTTTAAAATAGAAGCGGCAATTACACTACGGTATCCTCCTGCACAATGAATATAGAATTGTGATTCTTTATTCAGTTCAGGAGTCCAGTCATTTATATAGTCAAGCGCTTTATGGTCCACATTTAATAAATGCTGCGCCTCATATTCGCCCGGCTTTCTTACATCCAGGGTTTTAATTTTGTTGTTTTTGTAGATGCTTACAAACTCTTCAGCACTGATCGATTTTATAGAGTCAGTTTGTTTACCTGCTTTTTCCCATGCATCCATTCCTCCTTCAAGGAATCCAAGACAATTGTCGTAGCCAACGCGTGATAAGCGAAGCACGGCTTCTTCTTCACGACCGGCAGGTGCAACAAGAATAATGGGTTGTTTAAGATCGGTAATTAATGCACCTACCCATGGCGCAAACTGCCCGTCGATACCAATAAATATAGAATTAGGAATGTGTTTGGCAACAAATTCGCTTTGCTTTCTTACATCAAGAACCAAAGCATGCTCCTGGTTTGCTGCCTGTTCAAATTGTTCAGCGCTTAATGCAGTTGTTCCTTTCGAAAGAACACTTTCCACATTTGAGTATCCTGTTTTATTCAGCAATACATTTTTTGGAAAATACTGCGGTGCAGGTAAAATGCCGGTTGTAAGCTCCTTAATGAATGCTTCTTTCGAAATATTCTGAAGTGCGTAGTTCGCTTTTTTCTGATTGCCCAGTGTATCAAAAGTTTCCTTGCTCATGTTTTTTCCGCAGGCAGAACCCGCTCCGTGTGCAGGATACACAATAACATCATCAGCCAGGGGCATGATCTTCGTATGTAGTGAATCATA
>DASWXS010000295.1:0-4458 GCA_036405375.1 Bacteroidia bacterium | reverse complement strand
GTTATGTTTAATGATTCGTTTTTCATTCGTCATAAAAAGTTTATCTTTTTCATCAACAAAATCTTCCCTTCTGATGGAAGCGGTTGCAATTTTTTTCCAGGATCCGTCTTTACAGCTATATATGTTAAGACTTGTCCAGCTGCTGGTGAACCAATCAGGTACAAAATATATTTCACAAGTTCCATCGCCATCAAGAACGCCTGCGTTGTCGAATTCTCCACCCAGAGCCTGTATATGTGCGAAAGAAGGATAGGCTCCGTCTTCAAACTCGAACAGAGTTGTGCAAGTTGAATCTTCACAGTTCATTCCATCTGAAGTAATCCGTGGAATATACATGTTTACTGAAAGGGTTTTTTTGTTGTCTTTCAAATCCGTGATGAAGAATTTGTTGTTAGTATGCAATGCATGTGATTCATCTGCAACGGCTCCGTTTGAAGGAGGAGGAGCTGGTTCACTTGAATCTGCGGGCGGTGCTGACAGATCAAGCTGTTTGACTGTTACAGTGGGTTCATTGGAACATGAGTATAGAATGCTTGCTCCAATACCAATTGCAAATATGTTAATCAATAATTTTCGCATCAAACAATGTACTAAAATAGTGTTTTATTTTTTCTTTTACTTCCTGCATGTTTACTTCCCTTCCAAGCTCTTTTTGCATAGAGGTAACAGCTTTATCCTGGATGCCACATGGAATAATGTTGCCGAAATAATCAAGATCAGCATTCACATTAAACCCGAATCCATGCATGGTTACCCACCTGCTGCAACGTACGCCCATCGCACAGATCTTGCGGGCTTTCACAGGATCTTCACTGTCCAGCCACACACCGGTTTCTCCTTTGCTTCTTCCGGCTTCAATTCCATAATCTTTAAGTGTAAGAATGATGGCTTCTTCCAGGAATCGTAAGTATTTATGAATGTCGGTGAAAAAATTATCAAGGTCTAAAATAGGATAGCCAACCAGTTGCCCCGGACCGTGATAAGTAATGTCGCCACCACGGTTTATTTTGTAATAAGTTGCGTGTTTCTCTTCCAGCTCTTCATTTGAAACAAGTAAGTGAGACACGTCGCCACTTTTTCCTAATGTATATACATGCGGATGTTCTACAAACAATAAATGGTTCTCTGTAGCGGTCTGTTGATTTTCCGGCAAATCGCGGTTAGCAATTTTCTGGGCAACAATTTTATTGAATAGTGTTTCCTGTAAATCCCAGCACTCCTTGTAATCCATCGTGCCAAGATCTTTAAATTGCACTTTAGTATTCTTTACACTTACCATATTCTATTTCCCCACTTGAACCTTCAATAATTGCGCTTAACTCCTTATTTGCCAGAATCTGTCTTATGTCTATTTTTTATCCAACTTAATTCTCTCCGTTCTGTTCGCCAAATCCCATGCTGTAAAGAAAACAAGGCGCGTGATCTTTTCCATTTTGATAAAATCTATCTTTTGCACTTCGTCTGTTTCCTTGTGATAATCTTCGTGTACGCCATTGAAGTAGAATATTACAGGAATATTGTTTTTTGCAAAGTTGTAATGATCACTTCTGTAATAATAACGGTTAGGATCGTTCTCATCATTATAAGTATAATCCAATTGCAGGTTGCTGTATAATTTATTTGCTTCTTCACTGATGTTGTGGAGATCTTTGCTTAATTTGTCTGAACCGATCAGGTATATATAATTTGAATTATCGGCATGAGCTTTGTCCAGGCGTCCGATCATATCGATGTTAAGATTCGCTACGGTGTTTTTTAAAGGATAAACCGGGTGTTGAGTATAATAATCGCTTCCCAGCAAACCTTTTTCCTCACCTGCAACTGTCATGAACAACATGCTTCTTCGTGGGCCTTTTCCTTCTTTTTTTGCTTTCGCGAATGCTTTTGCTAATTCAATAACAGCTACAGTTCCGCTCCCGTCATCATCAGCACCATTATAAACAACGCCATCATGTTTTCCCAAATGATCATAGTGCCCGGTAATAACGATCAATTCATCTTTGAGATCGGTACCTTCCACATAAGCTAATACATTTTCCGTACTTAATTTGCTTACCTGTTGTTTTACGTCCAGTACCAGGTTAGTTTTTGCAGTGAAGTTGTAAGGTTTTCCTTTCGATGCTATTTTAGCAGCCAATTTTTGGAAAGTATTTTTTTTGCTGTTTAAAATGATGTTTGCCAGCTCATCTGAAATATATACCACCAGGGGCCCTCTGGCACCATTCTTTTTATCGCTGTCAATATCCATTCGATAAGAAGTGATGCGGTGCTCGTTCTTTTTGAAGTCTTCTTTTAAATTCGTTTCTGCTACCAATAAAATAGCAACGCCTGCTTTTTGAGCCTCATAGTATTTTCTTCTGTAATTGGTAGTCCAGTCAGAGGCTTCGGTGTTACTGGAGATAATTGATTTTCCATCTTTAAATGGCTCGCCATTCAGGATCATTACAGTTTTACCTTTCACATCCAGTTTATCGTAATCGTTATACACCATGGTGTTGATGCCATATCCGGCGAAAACGACCTCTTTTAAATTATAGCTGCTGTCTTGTAATATAGTTGAAGAAGAGTAGTAATCGGTGTTTTGAATATATTGCTTGGCACCGGAACTGAGCTTTACCTCCTGTGGTTGATAAACAGAAACCGGGAAGGTTTGATAATAGCCTAATGTTAGTTCAGGATTTTGTGGAATACCAGCTTCTTTGAACTGCTTCATGATGTATTCTGCAGCCATTTTCTGGCCTTTTTGTCCTGTTTCACGCCCTTCGTATTCATCCGAAGCAAGAACATATAAGTTCTTTTTCATTCCATCGGCTGTAACCAATTTAGAATAACGAAGCGCTGTGGTGTCCTGAGCTGTTAAGGAGAGGCCACAAACGGCAAATAATAAAGCTATCTTTTTCATGAAAATGATTTTATAAAAAAAGCGTCCTTTTGAGAACGCTTTTTATTTACAATAATTATGCGAAAGTTATATCGAAGTCTACCAGGTCTATGAACTCCTGTAAACGGCTATCGATTTCATCCTGTGATAAACCTATCAATCGTTCTGTTCCGAATTTCTCAACAGTGAAACTTGCCATTGCAGATGCATATATTAATGCACGTTTCATATTATCGAAAGAGATATCTCTTGTTTGAGCAAGATACCCGATGAATCCACCAGCAAAGCTATCGCCGGCTCCTGTTGGATCGTATACTTCTTCCAATGGAAGAGCCGGAGCAAAGAACACTTCTTCTTTATTAAATAGTAAAGCACCATGCTCGCCTTTTTTAATGATCAATACTTTAGGACCCATTGCAAGGATCTTTTGTGCAGCTTTTACTAAAGAATATTCTTCAGATAATTGACGAGCTTCCGAATCATTGATGGTTAATACATCAACCATAGAGATTGTTTTTTTAAGATCGTCCATTGCAATGTCCATCCAGAAATTCATGGTATCCATTACAATTAATTTCGGACGTTTAGTCATTTGGTTAATTACTTTTTGCTGGATAGCCGGAACCAGGTTTCCTAACATTAAAAAGTCAACTTCTTTTGCTTTATTTGGTATGATCGGGTCGAAATGTTCCAGCACATTTAGCTGAGTATCAAGCGTATCACGTGAGTTTAAGTCATTATGGTAACGTCCTGCCCAGAAAAAGGACTTTTCACCTTTTTTGATCTGAAGGCCCTCTAAATCAACACCTTGATTTTTAAGTGTGTCCAGGAATTCATTAGGAAAATCGTCACCAACAACGGAAACCAAATGAATGTCTTTTGTGTAATAAGAAGCCGCAAGGCTGATGTAGCTGGCTGCTCCGCCAACAATTTTATCGGTTTTCCCGAATGGAGTTTCAATGGCGTCGAACGCAACTGTACCAACAACTAATAAGCTCATGAAAAAATTTTTTTGCAAATATATTGTTTATTTATAAAACATCTTTATATTTGCACTCCCAAATTAAAGGGAAGATTCCTCCTTAGCTCAGCTGGTTAGAGCACATGACTGTTAATCATGGGGTCCCTGGTTCGAGCCCAGGAGGGGGAGCAAAAAGGCTGACAGTCCGTCAGCCTTACTTTTTAAAGTTCTTCGAAATATTCGGTAACCAGTCCGAAATGCCTCCCGATGACGATGCAGAATCTTTGATTCTTGCATGTCACGGTCCTGACAAGCAGAGCTTCGCCAGGATGTGGTTGAAGAATTGTTCTTTAAAATATTCTGGTTAATTCCAGAAATGCCTCTGTGGTGGAATTGGTAGACACGCAGGACTTAAAATCCTGTGGCTTCACGGCTGTGCGGGTTCAAGTCCCGCCGGAGGTACAGTAGAATAAGGCCTTTCAGAAATGAAAGGCTTTTTTTATTTTCTGAATTTTTGATCCATTAAACAATCATTAAACATTTTTCTTATTGTTAATACTAAGTTTAATCACGATCAATGGATATCTATTGACTTTCTTTTGAGAATTTCTCGGCA
>DASWXS010000294.1:0-4786 GCA_036405375.1 Bacteroidia bacterium | reverse complement strand
GTAGATCCTGAAAGCGCGGTTAACGGAACGGTAAAAGTACCGGTAGTAGTATTTGAATAAGCACCGGAGTTATAAACGGCTTCACCTGCATCAGAAAAATCACCGTCCTGGTTCCAATCTATCCAGATACCAAAACCATAGGTACTAAAAGAAGAAGAACCTGTAGTTATTGAAAATGTGATAGTAGTGCCCTGCATAGCGCTGGCCGATTGCCCTGTGAAATTTCCGTAACCACTGGCAGACAATCCTCCTGAAGTATTTGAGATATTTGTTGTTCCTCCGGTTGTAGAAAAGCTATTAATGTAATATCCTGCTGCTCCTCCGGTATTTGTACAATAAGTTGGAGGCGCTACAGATACAATTGAGGAAGTATTATTTGTACTTATTGTACTGTTACAAGCAGTGGTTGTGCTGGAAGACAAATTAGTAATAGTAATTGTTGTAGTACCTGCATTTGCAAGATTTGAAGTTGTAAATGTTCCTGAGCCCGCTGTGCTAACTGTAAATGTTGATGTTAAACCTGTAGCTGCATTCGGAGCGCTCAGATTATAAGTAACGGTATAAACTCCAACAGGCATTCCTGCAGCTGAGGAAGTTAAGGTAATAGTTGAACCGCTTCCTGTAAAAATAGGAGTTGAAGCTGCAGTAGAAGTAAGACTGTATGTTGGGCAATTGAATGAAAGAATTACTTGTCCACGGGCTCCATTTCCACCATTCCCATTTTTCTTACTTCCACCACCACCACCACCGCATGTTACACCCGCGTTTCCCGCACCATTCGCTGTAATACCTGCACCGCCATTTCCACCACCAACTGTTGTTCCTGTGCCTGCAGTAGTTCCTGTAGCATTTCCGCCGCCACCGGTTGTACCTGCTCCACCGCCGCCGCCGCCGCCAGAAGTATTATTAACTCCATTTGCTCCATTTCCACCTGAACGGGTTACTGTACCAGTACAAGATGCTGCTGCCCCACCTGAACCACCTACCCCGGTTCCAACATTTCCTGTCCCAGCATCTCCACCAACGGCTACTATGGATGTTGTGTTAAATGTTGACGCAACTCCAGCGCCACCCGTAGCTCCATTTCCGGTACCACCGGCACCAACAACTAAGTTATATGAAGTACCAGGAACAACAGTTACAGCGCCAGATGCATATGCTCCACCGCCGCCGCCGCCGCCGGATAAATTATTACTATTTGGAGTACCACCACCGGATCCTCCTCCACCCCAACATTGTACTGTAACGGTAGTTACTCCCGCAGGACAAACCCAGGTATTAGTACCTGTTGTTGTAAAAGTTAGAACAGTTTGAGCAAATACAGAATTTGAAAAACCAAAGGTCAAACAAATTAATAGTATAGATAGTATTTTTTTCATTTTTGGTTTTAGCTTTTTATTGAGCGCACATTTCTTTTATTTCCTTAAAACTACTTGGCTTCACATACATAGGCATGATCACATTTCGTTCTTCAAATGCCTTAACTACATCTTCCGGCTTTTGAAAAAGTTCTTTATCATAATTAAACAAAGCCACTTTGTGTTGTTCACAAAACTGAACGAATACCAATCCGCTTATTTTTTCAGTAGTTCCTGTAATCACAAACAAATTTTTCTCTGATACTTTTGGCAAACCAATAACCAGTTCAGCGGTTGCCCGTTTATCAGCTTCAATCTTTTGTTTCTGTTGCTCTTCTTTTTTCTTTGCATCTTCCTGTGCATTTACACCGATTGATGCTATAAAAAACAATAGCACTAAACTTATTTTTGTAATGGTTGTTTTCATTGGCTTTGTTTAACTATTTTTTTTTAATTCTTAACGAATTTTCCTGATTTTAAAATTGCATTGTTTTGTGTGATCGAGTAAAAATAAACACCATTGTTCAATCCATCCAGGTTAAGTGCGGTTTTAGAAAGTCCGCTGGATACTGAGTTAAGCACAACATTTTTCACTTCTTTACCCAACATATCATAGGCCTTAAAAATTACTTCTTCAGTTCCCTGGATAGATCCCAATTCAATAGTAATAGACTCATTTGATGGGTTAGGATAAATTAATGCTTCTGCAGATAGTAACGATTTTTTTATTCCCACTTCAGGTATAACTCCGTAGAAAGCAAATCCGCCATCGTTGGTAGAAATCCATTTGTTATCATCACTGTCAATAAGGATGTGTCTCACATCAATGCCCGGAATACTTGAGTTACCTGTATCAAATAATGTCCAGGTAGTTCCATTAAACTTTGCCATAGCTCCTTGTGTTGTTCCTACCCACTTATCGCCAGCAGCATCAATTGCAACTGTATTAACATAATCATATGGAATTCCTGAGTTGGCAGTACTGTATATCGTCCAGTTGGTGCCACCGTCAAATTTACATAAACCCGCTGCTGTGCCTATCCAGAAAGTTGTTGAATTTTCGATAGCAATTGAGTAAACCTGGTTGTGAGCGATCCCCGAATTACTTGTTGTAAAAGTTGCCCATGAAGCTCCATTATACATTGCCAAACCACCGTAAGTTGCTACCCAAACATTTCCTGAAGCATCGATCTTGATGTCGTTCACATTATTGTTAGGTAAACCCTGTGTTGTTTTGTAAGTGGTAAAGTTAGTACCATCGTATTTGGTTGCACCGTTAAATTGTATCCCAAACCACTTGTGATTGTTAACCGGATTTACAGTTATACAATTGATCCTGTTACCCGGCAAGCCATTGGTATTATTCAATGCACTCCAGGTTGCACCATCATAAAGAAATGCCCCAGAACTATTGGTTCCGAACCATTTATTATCTGCCGTATCCACTGCAGCACATGTTGCATTATCGTCGGTTAACCCTGAATTACCGCTGTTATAATTAGTATATGAACCATCTTTTACTTTGGATACTCCACTTCCAAATGTAGCAACCCAAACATTGGAGCTATCATCGATGGCAGAACCCCTGGTTGCCGAAATTGGCACAGAACCATATACAACCCAGGTTGGTGCCTGGGCTACAATACCAGAGCAAATAAATAAAAATGAAAATACAGAAAGGTAGTTTTTAATCATATTGTTTGTTTAAATTAATGTTTGTTTCAGCCACATAACTGGTTAAAACACAGCTATGCTTATATCAAATTTAACAATTAATTAGCGTTAAATCAACTTCTTAGGGTATACATTTATAAACATAATACAAAGAATCGACTAAAATCCGATTTTAATCGACCTATATCTTTTAATCTCCTATATAAAAGACAGCTTTTATGTAACGTTTTCGACGTAAAATCAGGCAGATGTGTTTTAATTTAAATTATGAGCCTTGCAGACGGAATTAAAGTTATTTTTGAATTTTCGTTACTCATTACGTGTCGTCGCTAAATTATCAACTCAGTAAATCTTCCTTTGTACGTAGTGTTCAATGTTTGAAATCGTTATTCCTGTATAAGAACTTTTTTCATTTAAAAGATCCTGTACCAAAAGACCGGCAGGCTATTTTTAACAGGGGCAACGATGTTGGCATTTTGGCACAACAAATTTTTCCGGGTGGAATCGACGCTTCGCCTGCATCTGTAAAAAAGTATGCCGAATCAGTAGCGAAAACAAAAGAGCTGATAGAAAAAGGAACTGAAGTAATTTACGAAGCTGCATTCGTATTCAACGAGGTTTTGGTTGCCCTGGATATATTGGTAAAAAAAGACGGGAAGTGGTATGCTTACGAAGTAAAAAGTTCGCTAAAAATAAGCCCGGCGTATGTAATGGATGCAAGCCTGCAGTACTATGTCATTAAAAATTGCCTTCCCGAACTGGAGGATATTTTTTTGGTTACAGTTAATAATGAATACGAGCTGGAAGATAAACTGGACGTTCAAAAATTATTTAAGCAAACTTCTGTAAAAAAGGATGCAGTAGCGAATTTGCCTTTTATAGCAGACCGCATTGGTGCAGCAAAAAAAATGATCGCGAACGGTGATATGCCTCACGTTACTATTGGTGAACATTGTTTTAAACCTTATAAATGCGATTATTTTGGCACCTGCTGGAAGAATGTACCCGAGAGAAGTGTATTTCAGTTAAGCGCTTTGGGATTACCTCAACAGGTTGAATGGTACAAAAAAGGCATAAAAACCATTGCTTCTATTGAAGAAACCGAAGACCTTTCAAAACACGTACGTACCCAGATCCATAGTGTAAAACTCAACGAAGAACATCTTGAAAAAGATAAAATAAAAGAATTTCTGCAACAGATCGAATACCCGGTTGGATTCTTTGACATTGAATTATTTGCTCCTGCTGTTCCTGTTTTCAAAGATACAAAAGCCTATCAGCAAATTCCTTTTTTGTTCTCATTACATACACTTTCCGAAAACGGGGAATTAAAAGAAACGCATTTTTACGCAGATCCGGGCGAAGATCCAAGAGAAAAATTTTTGCTTGCCTGTATAAACAAATTAAAAGATGTAAAAAGCATTCTTGTATTTGACTCTAATCTGGAGCATGGAGTTTTAAATTCGCTGGCGAAAAAATTTCCGGAGCACGATAAAGAAATACAGGAAATAAAAAAACGAATCATCGATCTTTCCATTCCTTTTGCAAACTACTGGTATTTTCACCCCGATACACTGGGTTCATCTTCACTTAAAAACCTCTACTCCAAATTATATAACGACGATGCTTTTGACCGCATGCACATAAATTCGGGGACAATGGCAACCTATTCTTACAATGCTTTGTTTGAAGAAACCGATCTGTTTAAAATTGAAGAAACCAGGCAGCAGCTTATCGAATACTGCAGGATGGAT
>DASWXS010000293.1:0-4579 GCA_036405375.1 Bacteroidia bacterium | reverse complement strand
GGACAAAGCTCTGTTTCTGCAAACGGCTTATTAAGTTTATTTGCCAACTATAAAAAAGGTGAAAACACCTGGTCGAATAACCTTGATCTTGCTTATGGGGTAATCAGGCAGGGCGAAAACAAAAACTGGTGGAAGAACGATGACCGTATCCAGGTCACTTCTAAATACGGACGCAAGGCTTTCAAAAATTTCTACTACTCGGGCTTATTGGATTTTAAAACCCAGTTTGCTCCCGGTTATAACTACCCGAACGATTCGGTGGTGATCTCTAAATTCCTGGCCCCTGCCTATGGACTGGCTGCACTTGGTATGGATTACAAACCAAACGACAATTTCTCTATTTTCCTTGCTCCTATATCAGCCAAAGTAACCATTGTAAATGACCAAAAACTTGCGGATGCAGGTGCGTTTGGTGTAGATAAGGCTTTGTATGGAACACTTGCTAATGGACAATACGGATTGGTTGCTCATGGTTTAAAACACAGGGAAGAAGTTGGGGGATATTTCAAAATGCAATACCGCCAGAAAGTAATGGATAATGTGAATTTCGAAACTATGCTCGAGCTATTCTCCAATTACCTTGAAAATCCGGGAAATATTGATGTGAACTGGACTACGTTAACAAGCATGAAAGTAAATAAATACATTTCTGCTACATTCAGTACACATTTGATCTACGACGACGATATCATTCTTGAGCGTGGTGGAAGCAAAAAAGGGACCTTTGGACCTGATGTACAGTTTAAGCAGGTACTAAGCGTAGGGCTTTCATACAAATTCTAGTTTAGGAATACTCTTCGTAACTTAGTGAAATTAAAGCAATGAAACATCCCTTTATCATTTCACTTTTTGTCTTCCTTTTCATATCCTGTAAAAAGGATAAAAAGGACACAACTCCTCCTGTAATAAATATGAGTCTTCCTGTATCGGGCACTACTTACAATATGTTCGACACAATTCCCATTGCAGCTTCTTTTTCGGATGAGACGCAGCTTACCCGGGCCGAAATATCTTTCCGCGATATGAATAGCATATCTGTTCAACCCGGGTTCACGATTAATTTATCGGGCAAATCTTTTAATCTCAATGAAGAGCTGCCGCTGTATGAATTCAGGATCCCAACCGGAAATTATAATATAGATATAACCCTGAGTGATGGTGAAAATGTAAGTACAAAAAGCGCTACTGTAAACATCATCGAATCGCCTTATGAAAGAAAGGGGTTTTATTTTTTTGCCAAAAATGGAAGTCAACATAGTATTACAAAAACCGATACTAATTTTGCTCTTATTTCCGCGTACAGTATAGGTGGTACACACGTCAGCTCCGAAATATCCAATTACGATCAGACAATTTACGCTGCAAGCAGTATTAACTGGCCGTTCAGGGCAATCAGCATTGCTGATGGAACCACAAAATGGTCGCTGGGAAACCCGGGTACTGCTGCTACTATAACAGCAACTTGTTTCGATGGCAAAAATATTTTCCTGGGAAAAGATGACGGAAATGTATACAAAATTAACCAGGATGGTACTCCTGTTCGTTCATACCTGTCGGGAGAAATGACTTATTATGTAAAAGCCGTTTTTTATTGCGGCAACTATATTGTGGTAAGTTTATTTGATTTTAACAGCACTTCCAAAAAAACGGTAGTGTTTGAAGTTTCTTCCGGCCTCATAAAAAAAGTGATCCAGAACTCGGATGTAAAAGCTGCATTTCAAAAATCAAACGGAGAGCTTTACCTCTTATCAGTAAACTCATCAAACCGTGCTATAATTGAAGTGTACACCGTACTTACCAATAATATGAACCAGGTTGTTGATTTTGGTGTTGGAAATATCACCAGCGCATGCCAGGTAAGTAATGATGTTTTAATGGTAGGCCTTTCTAATGGTAATATATATTATTACCAAAACAGTACCGGAGTATATCTCTCCGTGCTAAACGGAATGCCGGCCCAGAAAATGATCTATTCCCCGAAGTTCAACAGGCTGCACCTGAGTTCATACAAAAACTTCTACAGCTATTCGGTTAGCTCATTTGCACTTAACCTGCAAAACAACCATGCATACCCGGATACTATAATCGATTTCCAGGTGATCCAGAATAAATAATTATTTGATCGCTTTCAAAACCACCCATTCCAGGAATTTAAAATCTTCTATTTCGTGATGTTCGTTTATCTCCGCCAGTGGTGGTCCTTTCATTAATGCTACTATCGGGTTTTTACCAAAGCGTTGACGGCCTTTTGATTTAGCTTTGATATAAAAATATTCAGTTCCTTCTTCAGAAAAAATAATCAGTACATAAAACACTTCATCATCTTTCAGGAACAGTTTAAGATCCAAGATACCCTTGTAGCTCTTTTTTAAAAATGAATTTCTCACAATTACAGGTTGTACTATTATATTCCGGTCGAAAAAATAATTCAGGTAAGTTTCGCTGTAGCTTTCTCCTTTAATACGGATCCTGATAAAATTGGGAGTGAGATAGGAACGCAAATTACTTGTAGTTGGCGGCCCGGTGAAAATTTCCCGAAACCTTAAGGTAAAAGGGAATTCGAACCGGATCTTATTCCAGCGCCCGGGAATGATCTTGAACCTGCTGATCCTGAATACCAATACCAGGATAATAAAAAGATCTTTCCATAATAACGAAGCGAAATAAGCAATAGTATCAGACCCTTCCGAGTCGTCTTTGTGTGTACTTAAAAACGCAATGGTGATCAAAAAGAAAAGCAGGAAATAACCATATAGCATAAAAGCGGTAACCTTTTTTGAGTCGATGAATTTTTTATAATTAAAATGTTCTGAGTTATTAAGCGCATTACCCAGCATCCCCACAAATACCGAGATCAGTATCATGTAATACGTGAGCATAAACATGTACCCAAAAGGAATAGTGCTTACAAGAAAGAAATCGTAAAGCGCATGCGACAGAACTGCGAATGCCATAAACGATATAACCATCCATATGTCTTTCCTGCGCGGATGAAACCTATATACCATTAATCCATACACAAAAATGACGGAATCAAATATATGCGCCGGTACCGATGTTACTGATCGTGCCGCAATTACTTCAATACCATTGTTTACGAAATAAAGTACGTTTTCATGGCAGGCAAAACCTATCGCTCCCAGGGCGGCATACACCAGGTAATCAACCGTTTCTTTCAGGTGCTTTCTGAACAACATTAAAACGATCAGAAAAGGGAGGAATTTGGCAATCTCTTCAACCAGGGCAACTCCAAAAAGACAATAGATAAAATCATTCAGATAGTCTCCGTTAACCTGCAGTTGAAGATCATCAAGAAACAGGAAGCGGATAAAATTTACAAAATAAGGAGATAACAGTCCCAGCAGGAAAACAAGCACCAACAGCCATTTTTTTTCGAATTCAAACACATCGATCCTCCTGAAGTATTCTATCCATATAAAAGCCAGGAATACGCAAATGAATATGCCGGTAAAGAGGATCATAAGAACCCTAAGATACTAAACAACAAAGAAAAATGAAACCGATCAGGCTTTTACCTTGATCTTAAATAATTTCACTTTGGATTCCTGTTTCTTCAACAGGCGTGAAATATTCTTTTTGTGTGTGATGATCAATAAAAATGCAACTACAATTGAAAAAGCAATCAGGGTCACATTTGTATAATGCATTACCGTTAATCCAATGATTGGGAATGAAAGTCCGGCAGACATAGAAGCAAGAGACACATAATTAAAAGCCAGCAAAACCACCAGGAAAACAACGAGCGCTAAAGAAGCAGCTCCGGGTTGAACAGCCAAAACCACTCCTAATAAAGTAGCGACTCCCTTTCCACCTCTGAATCCTGCCAGCACCGGGAAGATATGCCCTAACAAAGAAGCAACTCCCAAAGCGATCTGGAAATTAATAAACTCGGAAGTATTGGTAGCATAATTACCCGCATAAGCCAAGCAAACCGCTCCAAAACCTTTTAAAATATCGATGATGAGCACAGGTATACCTGCTTTTTTCCCAAGTACCCTGAAGGTATTGGTAGCGCCGGCGTTACCGCTGCCAAATTCACGTACGTCAATGCCGTAGAAGAGCTTCCCGATCCAGACAGCAGTAGGAATTGATCCTAATACATAAGCTGCCAGAATTAGAATGATATCCGAATAGTTGATCATTAACTACAAATTTACTAAAATGTTATAGTTTTATTAATAAAATGGTCGTTAAAATATGAACAAAACAGTGTTAAAGTATTGAAAAACAACAAGAAAGATGTTTTTATCCTATTTTTTCAATGCTTCCAATGCCTTTTGGACCATTTTATCGCTTTTTGCCAGAAGTGCATAATAGGCTTCATTTCCGAGGAGGTTTCTGCCCATTAATGCTTTTAACTGGTTAGCCAGGTAAGTTGAAGAACGCTTAATGCCTTTTTCATCTTTTTTGATCCCGTTCTTTTCTGTATAAGCAATAAATTTTGCCATCAAATCGGCAGAAAACACAAATCCTTTTTCAAATGCAGCAGGGCTGTTATAAGCATTGTATTTAGCACGGTTCTTATCTATTTCTTCAAATGCGAATTCATTGATCAGGC
>DASWXS010000292.1:0-4089 GCA_036405375.1 Bacteroidia bacterium | reverse complement strand
TCAGTTATTGACTAAAATTTCATAATATTACATATAAAAATTTACTTCATGAAAACAGGAATTCGTATCGCCCTTACTTTAGCCGCTATCAGCGCTTCTTCCTTGTTGTTGCCGGTACAGGCACAAAACAAGATTCTTTTCGCTTCGCAGCCGTTCTCTAAAAATCCAACACCAGCCACCACATTTAAGGCAGGAACCCCGATTTATGGGCAATTGACCCTCGAAAAACCGCTTAAAGATTATTGTGAGCCGCTGGAAAAAGACCTCAAAGAATATTTTGGAGTTGATAAAAGCATCGTGCGTATTCTTACTTTCCAGGTAGCCACAAATACCGAAGACGGGCCACAAAATTTTTCTCTTAACGCGGAGTTATGCTTAACACAAAAGCAATTGGAAAATACTGTTTTTAACTTTGATGTTATGCCTGCAAAAGGTGGAGGAACTACTCAATACGTAGACGGAAGCTATTTCGGTTTTATTTTTGGGAATCAATACGATGTTCCGCTGGGAAAAAATGCCAGTTTTAAAGTTTTCCTTGATCCCGAATTCAACATGACAATGTGCAGCATCGCAAACCTTTCTGCGGAAGCTGAGTTAACTATCGATTATACAAGTTCAACAAAATCCTCGCAGCAGGCATGGTGGCAAATTGCAAAAGATGAGAATGACAATGCATTTACGAATGCTCTGGTTGAAGCCAACAAAGACGCACTCGCATCTGTAAGCGCGATGCCATTACCGTCTTGTTTTTCAAAAGGACCGAACAAAGGTTACACAGCCTATACAAACGCAAAAATTATTCAACTACTAAAAGAAAAATACGGTGTGTCGGAAATTTACAACCTCACATTTGATAAACCGGACGGGCAAAATGATTTTCGTAACCTGGTTGATGCCAACTCTAACTTACCAACCTGCCAGATGGGGAATCATGTATTTTACTTCGCATTTAAAGCTCCTGACGGAAGCTACCGTTTTTCGGGCGGTGTGTTGCAGAAAGATTATATAGGTTATGGCAAATATGGTGAAGCATTTGTACGTGATTACTCTCCTGTATTCGGCGACGAAAAATACCCCTACGATAAACTGAGCGATGAAAAAGGCAGGTATTCTGTGTTCCTGTTTGATGGCTCCAAACTCCCAAAATAAGATGGGACGCATTCTGCTTGTTTCTATAGTACTGCTGTTTTTATTTTCGTGCAAACCAAAAAACAACAGTTACGAATATGAATTGTCACCGGGAGAAAAAAGTACGTATACGTTTAAACTGAACGAAACTGATTCATCCGATTGTACCTTACACGTTTATACAAATGCTTTTTCCATGGAAAAAGACAAACCTTTTGGAATTCAATTAAAAGTTGAATCAGAGCGAAGATATGCCGAGGGATTGATCAATGCTGACATGCAGCTATTTGGCAAAAATGCAGCGGGTGAATACAAAGATGAAGTAAAAGCAGATAAAACCTATTCATCCGTGAGAACTGATTTGTATTATTATTACGACGATCCTTCCAGGAAATTAAATTACACTGACAGTTTGTTCAAGCTGATTGAAATACAGGACGAGCAAAACACTCCTGATCGGGTGAATACATTTTATATTGATAAGGAATACAAACCAGCTTCCAACCCGGAAGATATAGAAGCTGTAATAAAATTAAAATGGATTGGAGGTGAAAAGAAATTCACTGTGCACTATAAACTCAGGGAAACCTATACATCCAAACCACGGTCAAGACCTTTTGGCTAATAAGTTTTCATTTTAATGTGCGGAATATCGTCTTCCATGTATACCTCGCCTATTGCTTTAAATCCACATTTCTCATAGAAATGCTGCAGATGATACTGGGCAGAGATAGTAATCTTTTTTGTCCCGAATAATTCTTCACATTTCTTCATACTATACTCCATTAATTCATAACCCCATTTACGATCTCTGAATGCGGCATCAATTACCACCCGTCCGATGCTCGGGCTATCATCATATGAAACACCTGCAGGAACCAGGCGTGTATATGCAAGCATTTTACCGTCAAGATATGCCAGTACGTGAAAACATTCCTGGTCCTTCCCATCCGGATCCACATAAAGACAGTTCTGCTCAACAACAAATATTTCACAACGCAATTTTAAAATCGCATATAACTCATGTGGAGTAAGTTCATTGAAAGATTTTGCGGTATAACTTAACTGGCTCATAAATAAGGTACATTGAAGGAGTAAAGGTATACTTTGTAGAATGAATCATCAAATTCTCTAACTTCGCAGTATGGATCCGAATGATTTTACAGAGATAGGTTATTTTCAGAAGCCACACGGTTACAGGGGGCAGCTGCCATTATTTGTTACCGTTAACCAGGAGGTCATGTTCAATAAACTAACTTTCCTGGTGCTGGAAATCAATGGGATGCTTACCCCTTTTTTTATTGAGAAGATCGATGCTAAAGGGAAAATACTGGTAAAACTGGAAGGTTGTAATGATGAACACGATGCGAAAAAATTTCAATCAAAAAAGGTAAGTGTGCCTAAAGAATTTGTTATCGCTTCTGATGAAACAGAAATCGACGACCTGGTAGGTTATACGCTTATCGATGAAACCAAAGGTGCTATCGGGAAAATCATTCGTATAGAAGAAATGCCCGGCAACGATATGTTTGTTGTACTGAGCAACGATAAGGAAGTTCTTTTGCCGATTGTTGACGACCTGGTAATCGAGATCGATGATGCAGAAAAAACACTTCGTTATAATGCCCCGGAAGGCCTTATTGACCTTTATCTGGAGAATTAAAATCCAAAACACATTTTAAAAAAATTATTTCTACTTTTTTCTACACATTAGATAAACAAAAAAGGCTGCCCGGTAAAGGCAGCCTTTCTTAATTCTATACACAGATTATTTGTTGATCACAAATTTCTTAAAGCTCGATTTTCCATCTGCTTTTACTTCCAACTGATACACACCATTTGCAAGTGCAGAAAGATCGATAGTTTGAACAGCGTAGCTTCCTTTTACAATAACAGGAGCAAGTACTTTCTCCCCGATCACATTGTAAACAGAAAGTTCAGAAACAGAACCCACCGGGTTTGAAACTTCAACATTCAACATACCATTCGTAGGGTTTGGATACACATTTACACTTACACTAAAAGCATCTTTTTCTTTTATACCAACAGTTCCTGCAATACTGATATCATCGATATATAAATGATTTTCGTAATCGGAACCATTTCTGAATTTGAACATCGCATTCGAAACAGACGCATAAGATGCTAAAGAAACCGTTTCCTGTCTCCATTGTGCATTGGTAGTAGGAGTAAACTCATTGTTAGCATAATAAGGAGATGGAGTTGTAACCAGGTTAGTTCCGAATTTTTTGTAGATAGAAGTCCATGTTGTTCCACAGTCTTGTGATATCAATACTTCCAAAGTATCTGAATAATTCGGACTTGCCGTAGGGTTCGTATATAACCTATATGATAACTGGAATGTTAATGTAGGAGAAGCCGCACTGGTAAGATCGATCATAGGAGTGATCACTGCATCGCTTTCGCCCTGGTGAGCATTGGTGTAATTGTCCATACGCATAGATGCTACGCCTGTTCTTTTTGCAAGCGTTGTTCTTTCCCATGTATCGGCACCATCAGGGTTATTCAATTGCCAGCCTGCAGGCACAAACGTAGTACTTTCAAATCCTTCCGTAAATGGCATAGCAACACCTGTTCCGCCTAATATAGTGAAGGTTGATGTACCCTGGTCGTTTGTAGCATTTCCATCCGAAGCTCCGTTAGGACTACTTGTGGTAACGGTTATTGTATGTGAACCTGGTGTAGCAGTTGAAGATGGCAGCGTAACTGTAGTAGTTGCCAATGAAGCAAGATTGCCCGTCCAGCTATAAGGAACGGCAGCACCACCATCTACTGAATAATTAATGGTACAGCTTGTCATAGCTCCTGATCCCATATTTTTTAATGTGATCGCCGGGGTGATAGTTGTGTTGCAACCCGCTCCTGTTGGTGATGTTACATTAAATACAGAAGCATCATTTGCAACCAGGTTAACAGGAGTACATCCGTCTGAAGATTGTA
>DASWXS010000291.1:0-4752 GCA_036405375.1 Bacteroidia bacterium | reverse complement strand
TGTGAACTATGAAGATACTCACATTATGTCGGGCGATATTCATATAAGGCCAAATGCGATCCTTGTTATAAGCGGCTGTGTTTTTATGCCGAAGGACTCACGTATTTTTGTTTATGCCGGAGGCAAGTTAATTGTTGATGGCGGTACAATAGATTGTGTTTGCCCGGATGGGATGTGGAGCGGAATAGAAGTCAGGGGAAATACAGGGTCAAACCAGGTATATGGCACAGTCGGAAATACGGTGTTCGATCCAAACCAGGGAGTATGTGAAATTAATTATGGTTCACTCATTAAAAATGCCCGAATTGGTGTTTCAGTTGGTGGTAACAATAATTATCCCAACATTCCAATGCCGGAGCTTGATTATAAATATACTGGTGGTATATTACAGGTAAACGGGGCAACGTTCAATAATTGTTATATTGGCGTTGCGTTTGGTGCGTATGCGAAAATGCTAAAAGGTACGAAGTCATATATACGCAACTCAACATTCTATTCTGGTATTTTAAAAGATTCCAAATTTTACCCGAATAATATTCCGGTACCGATGCAGTATGGAGTGTATTTATACAGTATAACAAAAGTTGAAATAACAGGGAATAATTTTTACAACTATACGTTTAATAGTATCGGTACACCAACAGAGCCAGGGTATAATATTTTCGATGAAAAATACAGAGGCGTTGCTATCAATGCGGTTAATTCCACTCTTTATGTGTTGAATAATCAAATCTCCGATTTCCGGCACGGGATAAAAGCGGGCAACAATTATGCTTTGGTTCGGAGCGCTACGATTAAAAGCAATGGGTTCAATAACAATCTTTTTGGAATAACGGGAAATGTGAGCTATGCGAAAATTGACAGTAATGATTTTCTTATACCAGCAGGTTTAGTAGATACTGTTAATATTCCTATAGGAAGCAGCAAATAGCCATACATTTACTTTACAAGCGGATACGTTTAGGATTAATTATGATGATGGCGGGGGTAATGAAAATGGAAGATCAGTTAATGCTCTTGAAAATAAAAGCTATGGACTTATTATTAAAAACAGTGGTAATATAGGGGGCGAGGTAAAGGGTAATTGCATATTCAAATATTTAAATATCGCTACTCAAACTGAGCAGAACAACCCCAATTTACAAATACGTTGTAACATCTATGAGGATAACGAGATTGCATGGAGGGTTAATCCTGCCAGTACAACAGGGGTTTTAGGGACTCAGGGAACAAGTTGTTTAACAACAGGTTCACAATACCGTGCAAATAATACTTTCTCAGGTTGCAGTTCAGGAAAGGATAAATTTGAATCATATTTAACGGTTCCTTTTAATTATTACTATTGGGATAATACCAATACTGCACAGGATGTAGTATTAAAGCCATGTACAACCACAGTAAATAACCACGTAAGTTTATTGGCATGTGGCGCTGGGGCAGATGATCCTAATGCATGTCCGGTTGCGCCTTCTAATCTTGTTCAATTAAAAGAAATTCGTGAAAATCTTTTGGAAATAATACAGAAAGAGCAGTTTGATGAAGCTGCCGATTACCTGATTAGCTTTGTTCAGGATGATGAAGTAAAAAAACTTCTTATCACGTATTATTACGAAAAAGGCAATCTTCAAAAAATGCACGAACTGATAGAACAACTTGCTGACAGTCAAGAGGAGAAAAAGCAATTCAAAAAATTCTTTAGAATTCTTAAGCAATTAAAGAACGATGAAAAAGATATTAAACAATTGGACAACGATCAAAAAAAGAAAATAAAGGATGTTGCAAAGACAGAAACACAGGCCGGGGCTCTTGCAAGAGAGGTATTGGAAATTATTAAAGATAGGGATAATGACATAGAACCTGAAGTTCCGGTTACTTCTTCATCTGCACGGATCGCTAAAGCCTACGAGCAACCAGAAATAGACGAGCGTGAAGCTGAACTTGGACAGAATATCCCAAACCCGTCTAATAACAGCACACTTGTTAATGTTTATGTTCCTGAATTTGCAACTAGCGCAAAAGTGATTATAGTTAATAGCCTTGGCCAATGGATAGCGGAAAAGGATTTAGTGAAAGGAGAACAGCAGGTGCAATTTAACACCGCTAATTTTGATGCAGGCATTTATTTTTATACCTTGTATGTAGATAATAAGGCAATATCTACTAAGCGAATGGTAATTATTAAATAATGAAGAGGATTCTATATATAACACTGTTTTATTTGAGCTTTGCCAACATTGGCAAAGCTCAACAAACGGTGTTTGACAGCATTTATTATAACGATATAAACACAATTAATGAAGAGGTAGAATATGTGTATAGCATTACCAAATCAGGAAACGGAGCAATTGGGGTTGTTTTAGGAACAAACGTATTCCTTGCAGAGCGAAGAAACTTTCTTTTTAAAATAGATAGTATAGGCCGGACTATAAAAAGATATTATTATCCTATTCATGGACAATATGAATATAATGCAACAGCTATTGCAAATATCAATGACGGAAAAATAATGGTTTTAGGTACCTGCCCTGATTCTTTGAATCCTGATACAAACAGAATGATGGTTGCATTGTATAATTCTGACTTAGATAGTTTGGATTTAAAATTATTGCATTTTCCACAACCCCGAGGACAGTTTAATCAGTTGCTTTATGATGGAGGGAAATATGTTTATGGAACAGGTTTTTGTGATGTGGATGCAAGTACATTGGGGGAGTTAATGGCGGCAAAATTTGACACATTAGGTAATTTGATTTGGGCTAATAGGTATGGACTTACAAATCGTAATGAGTCAGGGTTTACTTTGCAATTAATTGGAACTGATAGTTTGTTCATTGGCGGATCAAGTAACGAAGGAAGTAATGGGGCATCTGGTTTGGCTGTATTGTTAGACACCGCAGGTAATGAATTATGGCGAAGGTATATTGATATTCCGGGGAAGGAGAATATTTTTGGAGGCGGGTACCATCATAAAGATGGAGGCTATATAATGCCCGGCACTTATTACATAGCTCCCAATGGCGAAAGTGAGTTGTGCATTACCAAATTAAATTCAAATGGTATCAGGCAATGGGACAAATTTTATAGCCTGGGAATCAAATCTGAGGAAACTGCTTATAGTTTTTATGATGAAAAAGATTCAACCATCATTGGAGTTGGTGGTACTTTGAATGTGCCGCAAACGCATGAAGCAGGTTTAGCCGTAAAGTATACAATGGAAGGTGATACCATGTGGACACGCACTTATGATAAAAGTTATAACATGAATGGCTATATTGATCACTTTTATAAAGGAATTGCGACTAATGATGGTGGTTATTTATTTGCAGGACAAACAAGCAGCGGAATTATTGCAGGCAAACAGGATGCCTGGCTTTTAAAAACAGATAGCATTGGCTGTAACCCTAATTATCCCTGCTGGCCTGCTACACATTATAACTATACGGGTATAAACAGTACGGCTTATAGTAATTTTAATGTTTACCCAAATCCTGTAAGTAATTATGTGTGCGTTAAATTTAAGAACATATATCAAAACAACGCCTTCACCCTGAAGCTATATACTGTTTCAGGCCAGCTTCTGAAAGAACAAACCTATCATTATGCAGCACCTGTTGTTATGTTAAAAATGGAAGACGTTCCGGAAGGGATGTATGTGTTGGAGGTGAAAACTTTATATAGTACAGAACGTGTGAAACTGATAAAGGACTAGTTATGAAAAAAGGATTACTTCTTATTTTACTTCTTGCCCACTCCGTTTTTACTAGAGCTCAGTATCAACAATTTTCCAGTACAAGAAATAGTAATGGATTTTATCATTCTTCTAATAATTGCTTTACGTATAATAAAGCTCTGAATGTGTTGGCATTTACACAGCGTTTAACCGCTGCCTGGCCGGATAGTGCTTTTGTAAATGTACCGGATCCATTGGGGGTAAGCGGGTATCTCGTAACTAAATGGAGTGCAGATAATGGCACAACATGGGACTCTACCTGTTACTATCAAAATGATGTTAACAGGGCAAGATACCCAAACGGTGTAATTTATAACCCACCGGGGAACACCCAAGTACAAAGTGCTTATGCAGTCGGTTTCGGGCCTACATACAATGGCACATCATGGAGCGGAATGTATTTTGCTTCTGCGCAACTTGATGGAAGTATAAGTGCCAAGCCTAACATGCACACTCAAATAGCTAATGACCAACAATGGTTTGCAATGGATTCATTGAGCATTGGCGATAGTATTAATTTGTATCCGGCATCTTCAACTGTGACTGATAACAACGTTTGGGTTTGCGCATCTGTTGTCAAAGGAAATTATGATCCGATTGGACTTGCTATTATAAAAGGAACTTTAATAGATAGCGTTTTTCTATGGGAGATAGATACCGTATTTCGAAATCAATGGGTAATAAATGAAGGGGGATATACTTATTTGAACGGCGATCCTCAAATTGCATTTCAGCCTAATAACTCAATGGTGGGTTACCTATTGGTTAATGGTGTGGATTCTTTAGGGACAAATTTTTTAAGTAAGATAACTTATGTACCAATAGTATGGAAAACAATAGATGGTGGCCAACATTGGAATAGAGTAAATAACGATTATAATTGGAAAGAAACTATTGCCGACGCTTTTTTATTTGGAAATATAAAATTTCCATTAACAGAAGAAATTTTATATGGCTCATATCCCAAATTTACTAACCGGTTTGGTGGAGAAATAACCGTGGATGAAAATGGTTATTTGAAT
>DASWXS010000290.1:0-8503 GCA_036405375.1 Bacteroidia bacterium | reverse complement strand
TTACAGGTAATAGTCCTGTTTGTATGAATGGTACTATTAACCTGAATGCATTAGGAGGTATTGGTTTCTCGTGGAGTGGGCCAAACGGGTTCTTCTCTAATAGTGCTTCTCCAAGTATACCTGCTGCTACCGATCTGAACGAAGGATCTTATGGAGTGGTGGTAACAGATATGAACGGATGTTCTGCCCCGGGTAGCTACAGCGTTTCAGTGGTAGATCCGCCTACACCTTTTGCGGGTAGCAATACACCGGTGTGTGCAGGAGATAATTTGTTACTTAACCTTTCACAACCTTATGCTGTATATTCATGGACTGGACCTAATGCGTTTAGTTCATCTGTGCAAAATCCCCAGATAAGCCAGGTGACTGTAGCGGCTACAGGTACCTATTCGGTTACAGTAACAGATATTAATAACTGTGTAGGATCAACAAGTGTAACTGTAGTTGTAAACCCGATACCAACCGGAACATTAGTAGCTGTACCTGCACGATGTGCACCATTGTGTGATACATTATCTTTTGTACCTGCAGTAAATAATATTGTATTGTACTCCTGGAACCTGGGTGTTGGAACGATAGATATTAATAATGATAGCATATCTCATTGTTTTAATCAAAGCGGAGCTTACGATGTAATGTTAACCTTAACCGATGCTAATTCATGCTCCAATACCATTACCGAGCTTGCCTGGGTTAATGTGTATGAAAATCCGGTAGCTGATTTTGTTTATGCGCCTAACCCGATTACCATTTTTGAACCAACAGCAATCCTTTTTGATGCTTCAAGTGGCCCGGCTGCCCAAACAGTTGACTGGCAAATAGGAAACCCGGTACTGGGAACATCCAACCTCCCGAGCCCAACGTTTACATTCCCTGAAGTTGGAGTTTATGATATTACCTATACTATTGTGAGCTCGCAAGGTTGTTCAAGCACTGTAGTTAAACCCCTTGTAGTATTAGAAGAATTTGCGGTTTATATCCCGAATTGCTTTACTCCAAACGGAGATGGTACAAATGAAACATTTGGACCGGTTGGAATAGGAATTGATAAGGAAAAATACAATTTGTACATATTCGACCGGTGGGGCGAATTACTGTTCCATAGTACAGAATACGGCAAAAACTGGGATGGTAAAAAAATGGGGCATGATGGAATTGTGCAGGAAGACGTTTATATCTATAAATTCGAGTGCAGAAAGATTAATGGGGAAAAATATACAAAATCAGGCCATGTTACCGTAGTGAGGTAAAAATTTTGGCAGAATTAAAAGAATTCGTATATTTGCACTCCAATTTTTGGAAAAGGTCACGTAGCTCAACTGGATAGAGCATCTGACTACGGATCAGAAGGTTTGGGGTTCGACTCCCTACGCGACCACTTCAATACATGAAAAGCCCCGGAATTCCGGGGCTTTTTTGTTTACATAGGGTCCAAAAACATCGCTTATGCCTTGTGTTTTTACTATTTCAGGAATATTATATATTTGTTTAAGGCAAATACTAAACTTCATACTATGGAAATAAAGAATGTATTAGTGAGTGTTGCAATACTAATTGGTATGCAGCAAACCATGGCTCAGGCTCCCGCTATAGAATGGGCAAAGATTTTTGGAGGTACAGGACTTGATGGTCTTACAACTACCCCTATTGAAACTTCTGACGGTGGTTATCTCTTTAAAGGGTATACATATTCTAATGATGGCGATGTAAGTGGTAATCATGGAGGAATGGACGCATGGATTGTAAAACTAGATGCTTCACGCGACCTGGAGTGGCAAAAAACCTTTGGAGGTTCTGGAACCGAATCAGTGAATACGTTAATTCCAACACCTGATGGAGGATTTATTATGGCAGGTAATACTTCCAGCAGTGATGGCGATGTGGTTGGCTGGCATACCGGAACAGCGTCGGGACTGCCCACTTCTGATATCTGGATTGTGAAGCTGGATGCTGCCCGTAACATACAATGGCAGAAATGTTTTGGTGGCGCTGGATATGAATCGCTGATAGGTTTTGAGCCAACAGCAGACGGAGGATATATTGTTTCAGGGAGCGCATCTTCCAGCGATGGAGATGTAATTGGTAATCACGGTGGTTCTGATGTATGGGTACTAAAGCTGGACAATGCCTGCGATATACAATGGCAAAAATGTTTCGGAGGCACAGGTAATGATAATGGATACTTTATTCGCCAGGCTAGTGATGGAGGATATATCTTCGTAAGCACTACCTTTTCCACAGATGGTGATGTAACCAGTAATAATGGCGGTGCAGATGGTTGGTTTGTTAAGCTGGATAACACAGGTAGTATCGAATGGCAGAAATCAATAGGTGGTACAGGGAATGAGAGCTTGCTCGCGGTTCGTCAAACTGCTGATGGTGGATATATTGCAGCCGGTTCAACGTGGTCAAATGATGGTGATGTGAGCGGAAACCATGGCGGACAAGATGCCTGGCTTGTAAAAATGAGCGACACAGGCACTATTCAATGGCAACAATGTTTCGGAGGTACAAATGACGATTCATTTGGTTCTGCCAGTCAAACTTCCGATGGTGGTTATATTGCAGGAGGGAACTCCAAATCGAATGATGGGGATGTGAACGGAAATCATGGTGATCAGGATGGTTGGGTTATTAAATTGGATAATACTATAACCATAGAGTGGCAAAGATGTTTTGGAGGAACCGGAATTGACGGTGCCGCTGTATATATAGCTTCAGGCGGAGGATATTATGTGTGGGCTTATACAAGTTCCAACGATGGGGATATAAGCGGTAATCATGGCGGGCAAGACGCCTGGATTGCCAAACTGGAAGGAAGTGTTGGTCTTGAAACTTATTCTGATAAGAGTACATTTTTAATTTACCCAAATCCTGCCAGTTCGGCATTAGAAATAACAACTAATAATTACCAGGAAAAGGAAATAAAAATGTATGATGTTCTTGGAACTGAAGTATTGAAAAATGAAAATCTGAAAATGAAAAGCGGAAGTATACACGTGGATGTGTCTTCTCTCTCAAACGGCATTTATTTTCTGCAAATGGGCAACGCAGTGCAGAAATTTTTGAAACAATAGCATTTTTCTACGAATATACCGGGAGCCTTAAACAAAAAAGCCCCCTACTAAATTTCGGAGGCCTTTCGCTTTCAAACCAAACATGAAATGGGGGAGTATTCGTTAATTAGTTGATATGATTAAAATGGTAAGGTATTGATTTAGTGATTTCCGGTTTTTGCGTAGATTTTAAGCTCTCTTTTTGAGAAATTGCCTTGTGTTGTGCGTATGCAATTGGTGTTAACACGGATGCAAGTGCCAGGACAAATAATAATTGTTTCATGAGTCTATTTCCAGCGTTGTTACTGATTTTTCTTTGATTCTTTGTCAAAGGTAGATCACAACAGGACTGGTAGCCGTGATTTTCGGTGAACACGGAATTAATATGGCTAAACGAGGGGGGTAAGAGCTTACCCGGCAGGATCAAAACGTTTCAGCCCTTTTTTCAGGCGATTAATGCTCTCGGCCATACGGTTTACTTTAGTTTCTTCTTTTTTTGCTGAATAGATCCAGTCGATGTAAAAACGTTTTTCGCTATCAGATAGTTTGTCGAAAAATTTACGTGCCTCTTTTTCATCATCCAGGCACAGTAAAAACTCTTCCGGAGCTTCTATTGGAGTATTGTCAATGTATAATTGTACATGTACTGTATCACCTTCCGATTTCCCGATCTTTTTCCTGATCTCGGCACGAACCGGAAGAAACAGCCTGCCGTCGCTCATAGGCATTAGTTTGTATTGCTTCAGCTCAAAACTGTCAATAGTTCCACTAACCTGTACCCATCCGAATTTTGCACGTTTATCAGGCTTTATTTCTTCAATCACTGTATATATCCAACCTCCCTTACCAGGGTATTTGTGCAGCAGGTATTTTTTATTTACAACAAAATCTGGCATTACATTTAGCTAAAGCTAAGGTAGAAATTATCGTTGTTTTTTTGCCGTTTTTTTTGTCTTAAATAAATAAGTAAATGGCTTTGTAAGTATATTTCTAGATATATCTGAAACTACATCTTTCCAGTGAAGTTTCGGATGTTTAAGGTTACCTGTAATAGGAATACTGTAATCGATCTGCTTCTCATTGTCACGAACTACTGCCATAATCAAAGGCATAGGCAGCCATTTCGTGCCTTTTTGCCTGCTGCGTTCGCCCAACTGAGGATTATCGATCTGCAAGTGATTATTGCTTGTAATATTGCCATCTCTCACTTTCCAGCTTCCTTCAACTTTTAATTTTCCACTTTTTAATGGAAAAGAGGCATATTTTACCAGGTAAGGATTCAAAACGGGCAGTGAAAAACTGTCGAGCTGATAATAGAAATCGAAGTTTGAACTATCCTGCGGATTAATGGAAAGTAAAATCAGGAAATTACCCTGGGGTTGTATATCAGTCCAGAAGCGGGCATTTACTCTTTCTTTGTCTTTATTCACTGAATCGGCCAGGAGAAATAGAGGAGAGGTAGCTACTGAGAAATCTTCAGTAAGTGTAAAATCGTTGTACTCGAAATTTGCATTTGAAATGCTGATCCGGCCTACCCGGTAATAGCTGTCGAAAAAATCCTTCGACAGTTTTTCAATATAAGAAGCAATTTCCAGGATGAGGTTGAACCGTTCCGGATTTCCGCTTGCTGCGATCACCTTTGAGCCTTTCGCACCAAATACATCCTGGTAGTTGTCGAGATGATGATACCTTTCGTATTTAAAGTAAGGTTTATCAAGCAGAATGGTGTCAAAAAAATATTTCCCTTTGTCGGGTTGCAGATCTATTATATCAAGTGATAGCTGTTCGAATGCAGCATAATCGGGAATTGAGTCTTTCCCAAAATGCATATCAGCAATATTCACCTTCCCATTCACCTTTAAGTCTCTTGCATGTTTCAGGCTCCCCGTGGCAATAATATCTGCATATAGTGAAGCGGCAAACCGTCCATTATTACTCATGCTTTTAAGATATTGTTCCAATATCTGCATACTATACCTGTTCACTTTTGATGAGAGCCTGTACTTAAGATTGTTCACATTTATACTAAAAGAACCTTGCATTGAGCCCGATTCTGCTCCCGACAAAAATGAATAATTAAAAATAATGGTGTCTGCTTTCCAGCCAATAGGGCTGCTTTCAATGTCTACTTCCCTCACATAATAACTAACAGGTGTAATGTTTTCTGTATAAAAAAAAACTCCTTTGTTGATCTTTAGTTTTTGTATTATAAAATGTGTTTTGGATGATTTGGTGCTGTTTGGATCAGCGGAGAAACGCTCGATAAGATCTTTAAAATTGAGATCACGCTTGTTACCTTTTTGGCGAATGAACCAGTTAGGCTGGTCAAGTTCAAGCGTTCCAATATCAACTGTTTTTTGAAAAAGCCGGGAGATGTTTATCCGGGCACTGATGCTGTTGGCCGACAAGGCAAGTGTATCACTGTTCAGTTCATATATTTTTGGATTGCTGAGGTAGATAGTACCGGTAAATGGATTAATGTAGGCCCAGTCTATCTTTATTTCTCTGCCGGTATATTTTACATCATACTTTTCAATAAGATGTTTGGCAATTGGAGAACAGATCAATAGTATGATCAATATAGCACTTATTGCAATAGCGAATAGCCTGATCAGTGACCGAAATATGGATCTTTGCTTTTTGAAAATTTTAAACTGCTGCATTATATACTGATCTTACTCCCATGTAACAACATTAATGCCTGTGCTATTTGTTCGGGAAAGGCAAAAAATACAATGGCAGCTAATTATTTTACAATTTTTTTTTGTTCCAGGCAACAACCTGGGAAATTAAATCGACAAAAAAGCATATTGGGGAATTGCTTGTTTTACAAGTAAGGTTCTGCTCAATAGGATGATTTTTTAAGGTTCACAGCTATATTTTGGAAAGTATGAACTTGCTTAAGTTGCCCGGGAATGTAGTTTGAAGGGATAAATCAAACTAAAAAAACAAAAAAATGAAAAATTTCACACTTAAATCAATCGCAACAGCTGTTGTTGCAATAGCTATGGTATTTACTTCATGTAAAAAAGGAGATACGGGACCCCAGGGGGCTGCCGGTACAAATGGTTCAAACGGCGTAGTTCAATCTTATACCGATGGTTATATTAAAGGGAATGTAGTTGGTACACGTGAGGACAATACAGCCTTTAATGAGGCATTTGAATACACTACATACTACGAAGGTGCTGCCGGAATATTGGATAGCAACGGAACAAACAACTTCGATTTTCGTATCTCCCGCTCCAAAGACGTATTTGGCGAAAATTCTGCTAGTATTACCGTTAACACTACATCAAAAACGGCTACCAGCGGTACACTTACATTTAATAATTTTTCGCTTGTAAAGGCATTAAATTCTACACAACGTTTTGAGTTCACAACAAACGGAAGTCCGAGCGTAACGGTTACTAACTTATCGTACAATACAAGCACACGTGTGTTCACGGGTTCGTTTTCTGTTAGCTACCTGGGAATTCAGAACAGCACAGGAAACTCGGCTACCATCAGTGGAAGTTTCCAGGCTACTATGGTGCAGTTATATAACCTTGTAAAGAACAACAATGGTATTACCACGTTAAAAGATTAAGAAAAAGTTAAAATTAATTTAGTTAAACAGAAATTAAACGCCCGGGCATTTATAGCCCGGGCGATTTTATTCACTCTCTTAGTGCTTTTCTAATGGGTTTTCATAAAAATGCCGACTGTCTTAAAAATCCCTTTTTTTGGAAACGGGAAAGAATAATATTTTGTATTTTAGAAGGATATTATGAAAATACTACCCAACCCACCGATCAGAGGAATATTTATATTGCTCTTTGTAATGCAATTTTTTATTGGCTTTTCTCAAAAAGATCAATATAATGACGAAAGTTCAGCAAGTATCATTGAACGAGGTGACGAATACTTCGAAAAAAAGGATTTTGATAATGCTATTGTTGAATATAAAAAAGTACATCGTAACGATTCCAACTATTTTATTTCATCTATAAAATTGCTGGGAGCTTATCTTTCCTCGTCCAAAGATTCGTTGGGACTGGCTTACTGCAATCATCTGCTTACTTTGAAAAATGATTACACACCGGGTATCCTTGTGTTTAAAGGTAGTTTTCTTGATAACCTGGAAAGATCAGCTGAAGCAGAAACAGTATATCTGCAGGGACAAAAGGATTATCCACTAAATAATTCTTTTTGGTATGAGATGGGGATCCTGAAATTACGCCAGAAAAAGTTTTCTGAAGCATACGATTGGTTTGTGAAATCGGCAAAAATAAACCCGATGCACGCATTGAGCCATTATCAGCTCGGTGTTATGGCATATCGTCAAAACAACATTACCTGCTCCATGCTCGCTATTCAATTCTACTTTATATGCGATAACAATAGTAAGCGTGCCCAGGCATTGGTAACGGATCTCGAAAAAATGTCGAAGATGGAATTGGAAACCGATTCAGTTATAGCCATTCCGCAGTTTGAAAATGAGAACGACTTTGCAGAGCTGGAAAGTATCATCAAGTCCAAAGTAGCTTTAGGTTCGAAATACAAATCAAAAACTGATCTTAACTACGATCTTACCAAGCAGATGCAGCTGGTAATTGAGAACATTAGTAAATATAAAGATGTGAAAGGTTTCTATAATGAATTCTATGGTAAGTTCTTTACCGAGCTATATGCGAAAAAATTCCTTGAGCCATATACTTATTATAGTTTATCGGGTATGCAGCTGGAGCATATTGATAAGTGGATGGAGAAAAATAAAGCAGATATTTCCAAATTCGATACCTGGGGCTTCAATTATATTTGCGAAAATCTCGCAACATTCAACGAAACATTAAATGGGAAAGTTGTTGCAGTTCCTCATTGGTATGGCGATAATAAGATAGTTGCTGCCGGTATGAGAAACAGTAGCGATAAAAACGATGGTTACTGGAATTTCTATTTTTCCAATGGAATTAAAAAATCGGAGGGAGAATTTAAAAATGGTGTGAGGCATGGCTTGTGGAGATTTTATTTCAAATCGGGGGGAATAAAAGAGGAAAGCGTTTATGATAATGGTACCGAAGTAGTGAGCAGAGCGTATTATCGTAACGATAATATGAAGTATGAATTCAATATTAAAGACAATAAAATCATTGGCCAGGTAAAGTATTTCTATCCCAATGGGAATGTGAAATATGTTAGGGAATATAAAGACGGAAAAATCAACGGTACTGAAACGCAATACTTCAGAAACGGGAACAAGAACTTTGAGATCAATAACAACGATAATGTATACGATGGCGATGTTATTGAATATTATGATAACGGAAAAATCTACCTGAAATACAAATTAGTGAAAAGTAAACGCCAGGGAACCGGACAGGAATATTATAACAATGATAATAATACAGTTAGTTCGGAAGGTGTGTATGTAGATAACAAATATTCGGGCGAGTGGAAATTCTATC
>DASWXS010000289.1:0-7792 GCA_036405375.1 Bacteroidia bacterium | reverse complement strand
GAACCATTAGTGGAGAACATGGCATAGGGCTTGTTCAGCAATCGTTTATGAATATTGTATTCAGTGAAAAAGCACTGGAGCTGCAACGCCAGATCAAAAAAACATTTGATCCGAATATGATTTTGAATCCCGGAAAAATGTTCTATTAAATAATTTACTGGGGAAAAACAGACGCATTTTGATGCTTTCCTTATACTTTCAGAAATACGTAAGCCACTGAAAATCATATTTTTAATTTAAAGTCACATTCTTGCATACAGGAGTGTATAAACTTTAAAATTAAAATCATGAAAAAGGTAATGATAGCCATAGTGGCAATAGGAACAATATTCTTTACATCATGTAAAAAAGAATATGTATGTAATTGTAAGAAAATCCATACAGATAGTGCAGGTAACTCAGTAACCAGCAACGACGGTTCTTACACATTTAAAGACACACAACCCCGTGCAGAAGATAAATGTAACGACCTCGAGTCAACAGGTTCAGACCTTGGTGGAAATTACACAAGAGAATGTTCTATTCAATAGCATTATTGAATAAAAAAATAAACATTGCTAAAACTAAAGCTCATTAGTATGTTTCAGATTTCATTGGTTTATGGTTACATGACCTGGAACGGAACAAGAGTTTTAAATGCAAAAACAAGCCTGCAGGTTTCCTGCGGGCTTTGTCTTTACGTCATTTACTTATAGATTTCCTGGCAATTATCGCAATAGCAGGTAAGGCGATTGGTTTTTCCCATATACTTCCTGGTTGTTTTAATCTTACAACGTGGACATTCACTCTTTTTATAGATCAGCCAGTTCTTTCTTAATTCAAACACCTTTTTCCATTCGTAAAACTGCAAACTATACACACGTGCATCTTTTATTAATTCCTTCAGTTTTTTTGCCGGTAATTTTTCTATTTGAGACTCCGGATGGATATAGGTTCTGAACAGCACTTCATTCTTGATAATGTTACCAACACCCGCAAATATTTCCTGGTTAAGCAGCGCATCGCATACATTTTGCTTTTTGATTTCTTTCAATTTCTTTTCTGCCCCGGTAGCACTCCATTCATCCGACATAATATCTGTTTTCCAGTCGTAGTTGTCTTCAGCTTTTCCTTCCACCAATTTTATACTGCAATTGTAAAAATTCAATTCCCCGTTTTTAAACACAAGGCTCATCCGGGGAGCGGTATTCTTTTTCTCGTTTATCCGGTATGAGCCAAACATCAGTAAATGAATACGCAGAAAAAAATCGTCGAAGCAGATCAGGAATTGTTTCCCCCAGCTTTTAAAAGCTCTTACTTTTTTTCCTGCTGCTCTTTGCAAGTCGATTTTTGCATTGCCCGTTACGCTTACTACCTTTTTACCTTTGAAAACAGCAGTTTCTTCACGCAATATAACTATAGAAGGTCCTTCAGGCATGCTCAATGATTTTTACCAGCTCGGAAGCATTGGTATAACCTGCTTCGTAATAGGTGTTATTAAAATAAATGGTGAAGTCCTTGTTCTCTTTTGGGAAAGCGGCATAGAATTTTTTGAGCTTATCTGTTGAATAAGATGACTTAAATAATTGCGGGTTGCCGTGTAACCGGAGATAAAAATGAGGAGAGGTGGTTATGAACCAGGTGTCTAAACCCGGGTAATCAATATTGCAAAACGTTAGTTTAGCTTTTCGTAATTCTTCAATCACCTCGTCCTTCCACCAGGAAAGATGACGGAATTCAATTACATTCTCCGGATCATGTGGGATATTCTTAATTATCCTGTCCAGGTTTTCCGTGGTATAGTGAAACGAAGGAGGCATCTGGAACAAAAAATAATTCAGCTTGTTTCCCAATCCTTCCTTTATCAGTTTTTGGAAGCCTGCTATCTGTTCCGCACTTTCATTTAACCGGCCAATGTGTGTGATTGCTTTACTCATCTTCACAGAGAACCTGAACTCTCCGCCAGTTTGCTCTCTATACCTTTTCAGATCGCTTAGCCTGGGAGTTCTGTAAAAAGTTCCGTTCAGTTCAACAGAATTAAAAATCGTACTGTAATATCTAAGCCACTCTTTTGGCTGAATAGTATTGGGATAGAATTTATTCTTCCATGCTGAATAATAATAACCCGAACATCCGATATAGTATTTTTTACTCATACCACAGGATATACGAAGTATATGCCAGCAGGCTATTGAAACAGGTCGAGCTGCCCATTATTTTTAGGAGGTTTTGCTTTACCGAAAACAGTGCGGCCTCCATATTTATATGAATCTCTACGCTCCTGCTCTATTACTTTGTCAAAATTAGCATTTGGTGTAAACCCTTTCTCAATGGCCTGTGTGGCTATTGTTAAATTTTTTACTGCCTCCATTTTATCGGCGTTTCCCAGCTTCGCCTTTTCCACTGCCATTCTGAGCACATCAATTGTTTGATCATATGTTTGGGTTGGAACAGGAAAAGGATGCCCGTCTTTACCTCCATGGGCAAACGAAAATCGGGCAGGATCGGTAAAACGTGAAGGTGTTCCGTATATTACTTCACTTACCAGTGTGAGTGATTGTATTGCCCTTGGCCCCACTCTTTCCAGCAGCAGAAGAGATTCAAAATCGTTTACTCCTCTTTCTTGTGCAAGTGCCAGCACACTTCCCAGTCGTTTAAGGTCCACATTTTCGGCACGAACATCGTGATGAGAAGGCATAACAATGTTTCTTACTTCTGCTAGGATATGATCCGGGGATTCCGTAACCAGTTCCAGCATTTTTGTTTTTGTGTCATCAGCCTGTTTATCGGTGAGGTTAAGAATTTCGCCCTGGTTGGCACCATAAATAAAGGCATGCGGTTCCTCCACAAAAGAATTCAGTTGAGCCGAATGCCAGTGATACCTGCGTGCCATACCTGTTCCGTCATTCATTCCCTGTTGAATAACACTCCATTCCGCATCTTTGGTTACAATAAAAGTATGCAGGTAAACCTGGAACCCGTCCTGGATCGCATTGTTATCAACCTTTGCACTTAGCTTGCTGCTTCGGACCAACTCTGTTCCATTAAGCCCGGTTCGTTCAGCCAGAGCAGTTAACTCGGCCGGTGTTTGCCTCGAATATTTTCCTTTGCCTCCCGCAATGTAAATTCCAAGATCGTTAAATGCAGGGTTCAATGCTTTTTTTAAAGCACCCATTACCGAAGTTGTAATTCCCGACGAATGCCAGTCCATTCCCATTACACAACCTAAAGCCTGGAACCACATGGGATCGCTCAAACGTTTCAGCACTTCAGGCCTGCCATACTCCAGTATTATTGCTTCGATTATTGCTCCACCCAATTTACTCATTCGTTCGGCAAGCCAGGGCGGAACTTTTCCGTAATGGAGAGGCAGATCAGCATACCGTTTATTATCGAAATACAATTTAGGCATCTTACAAAATTACCGCTTAAACAGGCTGTAAAGGCTATGATCTGTAGCATTTAAACATTTTTTAAGTTAGATGCTGTTAACATTTACAGTATAAACAATTGCTTATATTAGCGCCGTTATCCTGGCATGCGAATGAAATTCCTTAACTATATTTTTCTGTTGTGCGTGGTTTTATTTTGCGTTACCTGCAAAAAGGAAAACATGTGCGATTGTGTAAAAGGAACAGGTGCAACTACATCAGAAACAAGGCAGCTCGGTTCTTTCAATGAAATCGTTGTGCAAGACAAAGTGGATGTTCACATCACAAACGGAACAGAATACTCAGCAAAAATTGAAGGTGGAAAAAATGTAATTAAACTGGTTAAAACAAAAATTGAGAACAATGTTCTTACCATAACCGATAACAACCGCTGCGATTACATGCGCAGTTACAAGAAGAAAATTACTGTTTACATTACTGTTCCATCACTAAAGCGTATCAACCAGGATGGCGTTGGGAATATATACATGGACAGTCCGTTTGTGTGCGACACATTCAATTATTATAGTTCCAATTCAGGAGATCTTCATTTGGATTTAAATGCGGATGTGGTGTATGGAGGTATGCATGGTGATGGCGATGTTTATATGAAAGGTACTGTTTCAGATAATTTTGTACATGCAACCGGCCAGGGATTCTATCATGGGTTTTATGCTATTTCTGATAATGTGATTCTTACCTTAAAAACTTCGGGACAGGTGGAAGTGAATGTAAATTCATTTTTTAAAATTGATATGGATGCGCGATCCACAGGCGACATTTTATATACAGGACATCCAACACAGGTGCTGAAAAACATTTTCGGGAAAGGCAAGCTGATAGACAGGAATTAGGTATAAAACAAAAAACGCCCTGCATTTCCGCAGAGCGCTTTAATTTGAATTCGTGCGGACTTATTATTCAGCCAAAACAATAACGTTGTTTTTTAACACCTCAACAACTCCTCCTTTAATATCAAACTTATGGATTTGAGATGCATTATCTGTGATCTTTACTGTTCCCTTTTTAAGAGAAGCGATCATAGGAGCATGATTGTTTAAAATTCCCAAAGATCCTTCAGATCCCGGAACGGTAACCGATTTGGCTTCTCCTTCAAACAATTTTTTATCTGGTGTTACTATTTCTAATCTCATTGTTTAATGTTTGTTTGTTTTGTTGTTTTATGTTTGAAATCGCTATATAAACAATCAAACACAAAACAATTAAACAAATTATTTAGCGCCTTCCATTAATTTTTTACCTTTTTCGATAGCTTCCTCAATAGTTCCAACCAAGTTGAAAGCTGCTTCAGGATACTCATCTACTTTACCATCCATTATCATGTTAAATCCTTTGATAGTATCTTCGATGCTTACGAATTTACCTTCAAGACCTGTAAACTGCTGAGCCACGAAGAAAGGCTGAGATAAGAAACGTTGAACACGACGTGCACGTGATACAACCAATTTATCTTCCTCACTTAATTCATCCATACCAAGGATGGCGATGATATCCTGTAGTTCTTTGTAACGCTGTAACAACATTTTTACTCTCTGAGCACAGTTGTAGTGAGCATCACCCAATACAGCAGGAGATAAGATACGAGAAGTAGAATCCAATGGATCTACCGCAGGGTAAATACCAAGCTCAGAAATTTTACGGCTTAATACGGTTGTAGCATCCAAATGGGCGAAAGTTGTAGCAGGCGCCGGATCGGTTAAGTCATCAGCAGGTACGTAAACCGCCTGTACTGAAGTAATAGATCCTTTTTTAGTTGAAGTAATACGCTCCTGCATCACACCCATTTCAGTAGCAAGTGTTGGCTGGTAACCTACCGCTGACGGCATACGGCCTAAAAGAGCCGATACCTCAGAACCTGCCTGCGTGAAACGGAAGATGTTATCGATAAAGAAAAGAATATCTTTTCCTTGTCCGTCACCTTCACCATCACGGAAATATTCTGCCATGGAAAGACCAGATAAAGCCACACGAGCACGTGCTCCAGGAGGCTCATTCATCTGACCGAATACGAAAGTAGCCTGGGATTTTGCTAATTCAGCAGTATCTACTTTAGAAAGATCCCATCCGCCTTCTTCCATTGAATGTTTGAAAGCGTCACCATATTTTACGATACCTGACTCGATCATCTCACGAAGAAGGTCATTCCCTTCACGTGAACGCTCACCTACACCAGCAAATACTGAGTAACCTGAGTGACCTTTTGCGATATTGTTAATTAATTCCTGGATCAATACGGTTTTACCTACACCCGCACCACCGAACAAACCAATTTTACCACCTTTTGCATAAGGCTCGATCAAATCGATTACTTTAATACCTGTAAATAATACTTCAGTTGAAGTAGAAAGCTCTTCATATTTAGGAGGATTACGGTGAATGCTGTAACCGTTTTCGTTAGATACAGTATTGATACCGTCGATAGCTTCTCCTACCACATTAAACAAACGCCCTTTGATCTTTTCACCTGTTGGCATAGTGATACCTCTTCCCTGGGAGATAACTTCCATTCCACGGCTTAAACCATCAGTACTGTCCATAGCGATGGTACGAACGGTGTCCTCACCAACGTGCTGTTGTACTTCAAGAATAAGTTTTTGTCCGTTTCCACGAACGATTTCCAAGGCATCAAGGATATTAGGCAATTTTCCACCTTGTAAGTCGAAAGCAACGTCAACTACCGGTCCGATTACCTGGGCTATTTTTCCAATTTGTTTAGACATGTTTAATGCGATTTTTTTATTCGGGCGCAAAGATAGGTATATTGTTTCAATTAGCAAAGAAAGAAGGCGGCTAAAACGGATACTTTTCAACCCAATTTTCACAGTTTGTCCAAACTCGCTCAATAGGCGATGAAATACGATTTTGACCGTTCCAAAATCGAAGATCTTCAACTTATAAAAATATTTCGCCGATCTGAAATTTGCATTTAACTTTGTGTTCTCACAAAATCAAGATTTTTAGCTTTATGATCCAGCGTATCCAGTCCGTTTTTTTGCTTTTGGTAGCCATTATTGCAGCATTACTATTTGTTTTTCCGGCCGAAATATATGTTTCCACTTCCGAAACCATTTCCTATACCCTTTTACCTTTTGGAGTGAAAGAAGGCACTTCGCCTATCATTTATGGGCTGTTTGCTACTAATATTGCCCTGATCGGAATGGCATTCATGGCTATTTTTCAATACAAAAACCGCAGAAAACAGCTAAAAACCAGCCGCTTATTAATGCTCCTATCAGCCATGCAGGTGAGTTTAATGTTTGTATTCAGCCTATATAATGCTGAAGGATATGTGAAATCATATACCTGGGCTGCATACCTGCCCTTGGGAACAATAGTTTTTGCTTTACTTGCCGGAATCTTTATCAAAAAAGATGAAGAATTGGTAAGATCCGCGGATAGAATTCGTTAAACTATTCCTGGTTTAAGTTTTTAGATTCAACTTTAATCTTTACAAGACATTCTGAGTTTTGTTTATTTTTAACCTATGAAGTCAAAAACGATTTTCATCTTTTTACTCATTATTACCCTGGTTTCCTGCAAAAAGCCAAAAGACGGAGACTATGGTGCAACATTCACTGATTCAAACGGCAACAAAACCACTCATGTCTTTCCTTTCGACAGAAAAGGATCAACCATCAAAGGATATTCTTCAGAGGGTCAGATTGATACTCCTAATGGGCAAACAGGCACCAGTGTATCAATGAAACTGGAGAAAGGAAAAGCAGAAGGAAATCTTACTTATGGTCAAAACACTGTTGTGGCCAATCACAAGTACAAATATACTATTACCGGCAGCTACAGCAGGAAAAAAATATGGGGCACTTATGTATGTCATCAAACAGGCTATGGTGTAAGTGGCGGTTTTCCCACTATTATAACAACCGGAACTTTCGAGATAAACCTGAAGAGTAATTAATCCAGCAACTCCTCAATGGCATCCATTTTCTTCTGCGTGAATTTACCTGATTCTACGTGAACGATCTTTCCTGTTTTATCCAACACAAAAAAGTAAGGGATCTTTGAATCTTCAATTGCGAAATCTTCTTTGTATGGTTTAATAGCTCCGTTGTAAAACAAAAGGTATGGCCAGAACTCCTTATCAGTACCACTTCTGATCTTTTCTTTACTTCCTTTTTCAAAGATCTGGTTTACTTTGTTCAACATAGGAATAAAATAGAACTTCGCATCGTAGTTTACTGCCGCACTGAAAAACTCAGTAGTATCTTTTTTCTCAACAAAAGTATTATACATTGGGTTTAACCATGTTTTCAGATCATCTTCAGCTGCTTTGCTGAAACATACTCCAATTACTGTCATTTTTCCTTTGGTATCTTTTGGAAGGTTTACTGTTTTGCCATCAA
>DASWXS010000288.1:0-12175 GCA_036405375.1 Bacteroidia bacterium | reverse complement strand
TCTTGCCCGAAACAACCGAAATTTTTGCCCTGTACAACAATGGAACCCTGTACGGAGTAATTCAGCAGGGGATGCATCAGTTCTTCGAAAAACAACCCAACAAACCTGAAAAAATGGGAAGTTCGGCCAGGTTTACACACCTCTGGCTGTTGGAAAACAACGAATGGAAACTTAGCAAAGTATTAAGTTATGAGCACCAGGAAAAGCAACCTGCTGTTGCCCACACATCCCTATTTACCAACGATGCAGAAATGGGAAACTGGTTGCGGCAAAACAAGGTCCCTACTTTGGGCATAGGCCTGATCAAAGACGGCAGGTTGAACCAGGTAAAAGTGTATGGCGAACTGCAAAAGGCTGTTGCTGCACCCTATAACACCCTGTTTAATGTAGCCTCACTTACCAAACCCATAACTGCCATGCTAACTTTACAACTGGTAAGCCTGGGCAGGTGGAATTTGGATGAACCCATTTATAAATACTGGATAGACCCCGATGTTTCAAAAGATGAAAATGTAAAAAAATTAACAACAAGGCATATTTTAACCCACCAAACAGGTTTTACCAATTGGCGCGGAAATAACCCGGATGGAAAACTACATTTTGAATTTGCACCGGGAACAAAATACCAATATTCGGGAGAGGGATTTGAGTACTTACGAAAGGCATTGGAAAATAAATTCAGAAAACCACTGAACCAACTGGCAGCTGAATTGATTTTTGAACCCCTGAAGATGAAAGACACGAAATATTTCTGGGATAACAAAACAGACAGTACAAGGTTTGCAGCCGGTTACAATCCCGAGGGAGTGCCCTATACAACTATTAAAAACAAAACAGCCAATGCCGCCGACGATTTGTTAACTACGGTTGAAGATTATGGCATTTTCCTGGCAAGCGTACTGAATGGCAACGGTTTGTCAGAAAAAGTCTTTACTGATATGGTAACACACCAGGTGGCTACCAAAAAAAACAAATATTTCGGGCTCGGATTCGAGATCTATGACCTGGGAAATGGGGAATATGCTTTATCGCACGGTGGTTCTGACAAAGGATGCCAAACAATTGTTTTTCTTCTTCCTGCAACAAAACAAGGGTTGATTATTTTTACCAATGTAGACGATGGTTACAAAGTTTATGAAAAACTATTACTGCATTACTTAGGAAGTAACGGAAGAAAAATTATTGATATTGAAATGAAGCAGTAACCACCGCCGGAAGCGTAGTACCCACGATGGAACTTCTCTTTGCAGAAAAGGCCCCCGTCGGGTACGCTTTGTGTAGCACCACCGATCCTTTGAGCATCAGCCCTGTTACATTTTTTGTTCAACACTAATTGTTCAATGATGGCTGGATGCTACAAAGTGAAGAGTTCCCTGGCGGGAGGTTTTTTGTGAACCGCAGGCCCCTCTGTGAAAGACCCTGTGGAGAAGACAAAAACACCCGAAGCCGGTGTTAGCCACAGGTTTTAACTGATCCAGCTACAGTAGCTGCGTATTTCTTCCCATTTACCATTATTCATTTTGTATAAGACCAGTTGCCCTTCACCACAAAGCCATCCACAACTCTTATCAGCATAGAAAATGCAATAGGTATCATTTCTGAGAAAGATAGGCATGGAGAAACGGCCGAAGCCTCCCCCGATATTCTTATAGAAATAATTCCAGCCATCGGTTTTCTTTTTAAATATGGAATCTATTGTATCGCCGCTAATTAATGTAATAGCAGGGAATAATGACCCACTCCAACGTGTAACTGATGGATATTTTTTTTGCCGGATCAGGTCTAGCTCAGCACTTGAAAAAGTGATGGAATCAGCTAACAGTTTTTCCAAACAATTGAAATAATTAAATGCAAATGGTTTGTCAACCAATATAAACCTGGAATCAGCAAGCTCTTTACCCTTTACTTTTTTAATGAACTCAATAGATTTCTGAACATAAACAATTGAATCCTGCGTATGTTTTTGAATCTCAACCGGATGGGTTTGCCCGAATGAATTCAATAAAGTGATAGCCAAAAGAAATACTAAGTGATTCATTGTTTAAATATGATTCAAAAAAGAAAAGTTTCCATACACCTGCGTTAGTTTTCGTACCTGGCGAAGGTTGGGAAAGAAGTTTTGTTGTTGGTATGGCCACTAAAACCCGGTTAATTAAAGTCAAATTACTGAAGCCTGGCCAGAATTCCTACAGCCGCTTGGCCATATTTGATCGCCCAGCTTTCGCAAAGGTACTGTTGTGCTTAGTGCTCAGTGATTGATCACTTTGGTTGCAGACTTAACGCCAGGTATGTTAAACCAAGATTCGCCTGTTTTAAGAAAATGAAGTTTTCCGGCAAATCCATCTCCTACATAGCAAAACATATATTCTTTCGGCACTGATCCGAAGTGCTTTTCTGCACATTTATTTACATCGCTAAATATTCCATTTTTTACATTATATAACGCAACCATTACAATCCCTCTTGGATCTTCCTCCGGTTCTAAATAATTGAAAATTGTTGCTTCCTGAAAAACCGATCGCGGATCATCTACGCCCATCTCATCAAACCGTTCATAATCCTGCTCTGAAATATCTTCAGGATATTTTGGAAGATTGAAATGCGCTGAAAGCTGATGAAAAGCTTCTAATGCCTGTTCTTCCAAACTTTTGCCGGCTGCAGCTATACGATTTACGATGTTACATAGTTCATCATCACTTTGAAACCAGTTTATAATCGGGTTTTCACTCATTTCTTCGAAATATTGAAGTTTTGCCAAAAACATTACGCACAACGGGCAGGGCCATATGCAGGTGGGGAAATAGGATCCGGTCCGATGGTGCCGCTGCAGATTGAAACTATACTGCTCAAATTAAGTACAAAAATTAAGCACTGCTTGTCGAGCTCAATTGGCATACAACCCCATGTTACAAGTAGTTTTGTTTGCCGTGCTTTCAGATTTTTTTCTGTATTTGCCAATAATGTCCAAAAGGATCTTTAAACATGCCTTGCCTGTAACCATAATCATGGTCTGTGGTCGGGTTAATTTCTGTTGCTCCCGCCTGAATGGCTTTTTGCATTACACCCTCTACATCAGGAACAAACAGGCCAATAACCGATGTTACACCTTTAGCATTGATTGGCTCAAGAGCGTCACGCATGGTTTCGTGAACATGAAAAATGGCCCCATTAATTTCTAATTCAGCAACGTGAATGCTTCCATCATCGTTACGAAAGCAGAAATTTTCAGTTGCTCCGAACTTTTTGTAAAAATCAATTTCTATTGTTCCATTGGGAATATATAGTTCTGGAGCAAACCGGGTTATGTCTTCTGTCTTAATCATACTCCTTTGCTTGTTGTATTTAATTACCTGATATATTTTACTATAAAAGTCGGCAATAAACTGTTACCCCATGGCTTTACTATTTGTCATTATTAGATGGTCGTGTAACATTGCTGGTAACGGTGAGGGCCTGCTGCTGTGCCGGTATTCATAACTCGTCAGCCAAATAACTTACTAAAGATAAATAGAATTACAAACATTGAGGCGAGAAGTGTCAGCCGGCATAACAGAAAACCGATGTTAGTGGCTGGTTTTATTTTGTCCAACCAACTGATTTTTTCCATTGTTCAATTTCTTCTTTTCGCTTTTCAAAATCTGTTGGTGGTGTCTGATGTTCGTTTTTCGCTTGTTTCCGTATAATGTCAGTCTGTTCTTCGAGTGAGTTGAGTCCGATAGATTTTCGCCTTTGGTTTACTTTTGTCAAGTCGTCAAAATCGTTTGGGCTTAATTCTCCGTTTTCATCCCAGTCAAATTGAGTTCCGTAAAGTTGTGCTTTCCCTTCACATACAGCCACCCGGTCAGCCAAATAAGCCAGGTTTTTTGAGTTGGCTTTGTTTTCACTAACAGCTATTTCTAACAATTTCACGCACTTTTTCATAAAGTCAGGTTGTCCGATAGAATGTTGAATAACCAACCAAGTTGCTTCACTTGCTTCTTTGCCTACTTTATCGGTTGTCGGATATCCGATTATGTCAATTATTTCGTTTAAGCTTTTTGCATTCCTGTTGTGCAATTCATTCATTTCTTCATTGTATCCGTCGCTTATTTGTCCGCTTTTAATAAGTTTGTCCCTTAATGCTAAGTCTGCATTTTTCAGTCCAATTATTTTTTCGGCAATTTCTTCGTAATTCATTCTGTGGTCGTGTCATGTTAAACTTGCCACTAACGGTCAGGGCTTTGCGAAGGTTGGGAAATATATTCTGTCGCTTGCTTGGCCACTGTTGACTCGATTAGCAGAAGCCAAATTACTGAAGCCGGGTCAGAATTCCTACGGTTGATGGGCGATATTCGTCAGTCCAGCTTTTGCAAAGCCAATGTTACCTGCTGTACTTTTCTTCAAGAGCTGCCTTTACTTCTTTGTAATCGAAAGCTGGCTGAATAACAATTTTCCCATTTTTATCGATTGCGCCCCACTTGTTCTTCTGCTTAATAAGTGCATAACCACTACTGAAGTCTTCACAGAAATCGAACTCAATAGGAATTGCAACTTTACCATTTGGAAAAATAAACCCAAATTTATTATCGATCCTCGCTTTTGCTACTCCTTCAGCAAATTTCCCGAAGACTCTATATTTAAACTCGGTGAGTTGCTTGCCATTGACATTAAATAAAGCATTGTTTGGCATCAAGAACTTCCCTTCTGCTGAAAGTAATGCACTGTCTACCATAAGTAAAGTGTCATTTAACCAACTTATAGAACTGAACTTACAAGGGATTAACAATTTCCCATCGCTGCTAAACATTCCATACTTGCTTACCACAGACCGAACTTCACCGACGTTGCTTTGCCCAATTATGTTGTCATAATTCTTTGTTACTGTGTAAGCGTTTCGGTACTTAGCTATATAACTGTACTCTGCTGGGATTTTTATTTTTTCGTCTTGGGTCATTACTCCCATAATGTATTCCCCGAAATATTTGGCTCTATAACCAAATAAAAATTCTGTTGTGTCCAATACTCGCAAAAACTCGCAATGAAAAGGAATGATTTGATTGTTCTTTTTGTCAATAACTCCAAATTTTTCATTTTTAGCCACAATGCCAACATTTCCTATGAATTTTGTGGCGTATTGAAACTGAGGCTCAATCTGTACCATCCCTTGTTGGTCTTTGTAACCCCAAAGAGTGTCCACCCGAAACGGCAATAGGTCCTGAGACTGACAGTGAAAAAGTGTCAAAGTGAAAAGTAGTGTAAAAATGATGTGTTTCATAATGAGGAATGCTCAACGTATTACAGGTAACGTTATGGGCTTTACGAAGGGCAGTGGAGAAATCCTTATGCTTGCTTGGCTACTAAAGCCCCGATTAGTTAAAGCCAAATTACAGAAGCTTGATCAGAAATCCAACTGCTGATGGGCCAAGTACAAAAGTTCGCCTTTGCCGCAGTATCTTCAATCAAAGCAATATTTGATAAACAATCTCCCAGTTTCATTTATCTCATAGTTCACGACTGGTGGAATTTTGTCTAATCCTGTTTTTTTACCTAAAGTATATTCCCTTATGAATTTTTCGTGCTCATTATTCTTTAATTCCATCGACATTAGTCCGAGCGAAGCAAATTGTTCTTGTAATAAACTTGAGTAATATTTGCCTGTTTTAAATAAAAGCAGATCTGGTAAAAAAGCTTTTTGAACTATAAAAGATAGTTTGGTGAAGACATCGTGTGAGATTTCGCCATTGATATAGTTTCTAAAAGAGGTTCCAATGAGCTTTGCTTTTTCTATATCGTCTAATTGCTCAAGAAGAACGATTATTTTCTCGCCTACTTTTTGTTTTGCATCTTTTTCATGCTGTAGTTCTTCTGTAAATTTTCTCCTTTGCTCTTTAGGAATAGAATCTAATTCCTTTAAGAAAGTAAGAACTTTTTTGCAGAATATAGCTTCTCGTATTCCAAGAACACTTTTATAACCTTTGTAAAAAAGACCGAAAAAGGGTATTTCCTTCAATAATCCTTCATTTAGAAATGCATCTAAAGCAGTTTCTGCAACATCAATTGATAACTCTTTGATATTATCACTCGAGATTGAGTCGACCAGTGATGTGCCTAAATCCGATGAAGTTGTGGTCATTTTGCTTGTTATATATTGCGGCTAACGGTCAGGGCTTGGCGAAGGTTGGGAAATATATTCTGTCGCTTGCTTAACCACTTAAGACTCGATTAGCAGAAGCCAAATTACTGAAGCCGGGTCAGAATTCCTACGGTTGATGGGCGATATTCGTCAGTCCAGCTTTTGCAAAATCAATGTTGTGCATTGTTTTTATGGTTTCAAAATTTTCACAAGCATCGCACTATTCCTATTATATCTTTCCAGCCAGCGTTTTAAAGCGGCTTGTGCGTCTTCCATAGAATTATATGTATTGAAATCACTGGTGCTTCCCGAATCATTTTTACATTCTTCTTTAACTCTTGGCCCAGTCGTGTTGGCCAACTTTATTAATTCCTGTTGCGTGCAGGTTATTTGCCCGATTTCTGTATGTACAATCATCTTATTTTGGGAAGAACCGATGTCTGTAAGCGGCCTGGAAAAGAAGAAATAGTAGTATGTTTTTGAAACCGGTTTTCCATCTTTAGAAGAGGGTAATGGATCAGTTTGGATATTAATTGTTGAAACAATATTTTGGAAACTGTTATCGGCATTGAAGTACTTTTCGTGTAATAGGTCGAACCTGGTTTTATTATTCACAACTTTCTTCAATGTCTGTTCAAAAAATGCATAGTTTGTACGCACAGTTGGAGATAAAAGCAGCGATTGTATCCATTCCCACATCTTTTCTTCCCCAATCTCTTTTTCAATCGCTAAAAAGAGAAGCGGGGCATAATAGTACACATACAGTTCCCGATTCTTGTAATCGGACTCAATGCGGACCTTTGCAACCGGTGTGGGATTCAGATTGCGCATGGAGCGTACTTTCGATTGTAATTTTTCCCGGTAAAGGCTATCACTGATTAATCTCCGTGTAATATGCAGTGCCAAATACTCTGCAAAACCTTCGGATATCATATCACCAATTTCTGAATTGAAAGCACGAACAGTACCAAAATAATAATGGGCAAGTTCATGCGCCATATACTGTAAAAAGCCCGAACCTTTTTCTTTACTAGTAAAAGATTTCATGCCGTCGTCCCAGCCAACTTTTACAATTGTAGGATAGGAAGCGAACAACCATGAATTATCTTTTGAGACAGGCGTAGTCTGAATGTAAACCGTTTTTCCTTTATACGGGATAGCGAGTTTATTTTCTAAATAGCTTTGGTATGCATGAAGCGTTTTGTCCAGATCGGCTAGCTGCGATTCGCCTGCATCGGGGTTAAGAAAATAGTCGCCGTTTATGGCTATTGATTTAAAGTCTCCGGCAAACATGGTAAGGTCCTGTGAATTGCTACTTGATACCCTCGCATGAGTGCCGAATACAGGCTGGGTTCCATTTATGTATATTACTTTGCAATCATCACAGCTAATATTGAGGTCATAAGTTACCTTCTCATATCTGGTGTCGGTTTTACTATCATAAAGTATCGGGCTCCAGGCACTTTGAATACCATCGGCCCGCAATGTAGTACCATTAAATGCAATATTGCCTCTCCAATCTACTACGCTTGTCGTATCAGTAATTACAGGGTACATCCCCACATAATTAAACCGGACAGCATGTGGGAGGTATTTTCCTGATTCATTCCATCCGGGAATAAAATAAGCGGATGATTCACCCGAAGACAAACTGTCTTGTAGTGATTTTTCGTAACGGAGCGGTAACATAAAGGGTTCTGCATTCTTTATATACCTGATATTCATGCCTGAATTTAGCCGGAAAAAGTAATCGCTAAGCCGTGGCATATTTGATAATGTGAGGTCGCACTCTATCGTTCCTTTTTTAACTGAAATTGTTACATTTCCTTTAACATGAGGAATAGTGTCCTGCCCAGATGTTGTCATTGATAACAGAGAAAAGAAGAGCAGGCTGACAATATAGTTATTCATAAAATGGAAGGTTATGGAATAGGATTTTATAAATTTTAAAAACGGGCACATTACAATTACGCACAAGGTTCGGGTATTTACGAAGGCAGGAAATTCATTGATTGCCCAGCCCGTTACAAATGCCCAATTGAAAATAAGTTATGGCAGTTAAAAACTAAAGCTGAACATACAACCCAGAGCCAGAACTGTTGCTGCTGCCGGCACTGGGCTGATGTTATTGTTTCTATCCACGTTTTGGCAAATAGTATGGTTCTGCGTTCGTACCACTATACCTTGATGTAGATTTTATTGCAAAAGTTTTTCCAATACTTTTTTCCCACCCTCATTCTTAGGATTTAATTCTATCGACTTTTTATACATTTTAATGGCTTCTTCTTTTTGCCCGTTACCTAAAAGCGCCTCGGCGTAACTATCGTAGGCGTTCCAACTGCCGGGAAACAGCTCAACATTTATTTTGAGTGTTTCAACGGCTTGTTTATAAAAATGCTGTTCGGGTAAATGATAAGGATTACTGCTTCCCATAAAATCATAGCCCAAAGAATTCATCTCGTCTTCGCTCATGTAGTAATCAGCAGTGTCTTTCAGTAAGGTTTCCAAAACTTTTTTAGCCTCAACCGGGCCCTTATTAAACAACACATTTCCATAAATCCTGGACACACTTTTTTTCGGCAGATCTACCTTTTTCCCGTTTAAAAGCATCATTACTTTTGTGGCGTTCTCATGGGCGTTGAAATGTGTATTATCAAATAAAATAACGGTTTGCTGTTTGGTAACATTCCGGAGAATATTGGAACTTAACCCCATAGCAGCTCCACTATGATATACCAATTTCCCCATCGTAGAATCCTTCTCGATTTCCCATCCTAACCCAAATACATCTTTATTTACCTGGCCATTATTCAGTTTTGTTGGTACAAATGCTTCGTCTAAAGTTGGCTGTTTGAGTAATGTATGATGATACATGGCATTGTCAAATTTCCATAAATCTCCGATTGTGCTTATATAATCGCCAAACCCGTTAAAACCATATGAATGCCAATACTCCCTTACATAAGGAATGGAATTGGATTTTACAGGTATTGTGTCATACATATGTAAATACACATGCGGATAAGCGTAGTTTTTAAATTGGGCTCCACTGAATTGTTGGGGCAAGGAAAAGAGTGAGGTTTCATTCATTCCTGCAGGTGTAAGAATGTGTTTTTCAATATACGTTTTATAGGGAAGCCCGGAAATCTTCTCAATAACGAGCGCTAATACCAGAAAATTTATATTGTCATAGTTTCCATTTTCGCCAGGCTGGTAAATTAAGGGCTGTTTATTAGCGATAACGCCAGGTAAAAAATCTTTGTTTGTAAAAAGTTTATCCGGATTTTCTTTTTTGTCTTTATCAAAAAAGGCATTGTAAGGCGGTAGTCCCGAAGTATGCGAAAGCAAATGCCTGATGGTAATCTCAGAATAAGGAAATGCCGGCAGATATCGGGTAACGGCATCTGTTATTTTCAATAACCCTTTTTCTTTTAACTGAAGAATCGCTGTTGCTGTAAGAATCTTTGAAATACTTGCAATGGGAAAAGTAATACCTGGTGTATTCAGTGTTTTGGTGGTGTAATCAGCATACCCAAAAGAATTTTCATACACAATTTTATTGTTCTCAATTACTAAAACATTGCCACTAAATTGTTGGTTTTTAACCAATGCGTTAAAATAATCATCAATTACCTGTTGTTTCGATTGCCCAAAAGCAGCTATCTGTGTAAAAATTATAAGCGAAAAAAGAAAACAAAATCTTTTCATGGTTTATCGTTTGGGCCCATTTGAAATTATGACAACCTGCAATGTATGACGCACAACCTGGTTATACCCGCTAAACTATTCCGCCAATACCGCTATCTGGTCTGGCTATGCCTGTAGAACTATCGCAACTGAATATAGAGAAAATTATAGCACAAGCCATCGGATGCTGTTGCGCCAACTCCCTTCGACCAAGAATCTCCCAGCTTGCACGCTTTGTTCAGCATTAGCAATCCCTTGAGAATCAACCCTGTTATATTTTTGGTACAAAACTATCGACGCAATAATTGCCGGGTGTAACTAAGCAAAGAGTTCCCTGTCAGAAGATTCTCTAGAAAAGGGAAAGCAAAATGTTCCAGTTTGGCAGATCACTCCGCATGCTGCAAAACCCTGTCAGCAGTTCGTTGTTTTCTCCATTTATATCTCTCCTCATTTTTTTCAGTGTTTAGTAAGGGCTGCACTTTTATGAACGGCAATATGATCTGTCTTACTGCTTTTTATTTCATACTGAGGGTCATCTTGCGTTGCATGGTGTGTATACCCTTTGTAATTAAAATCTTTGGTATGTATTTTAATGATAGTTCCTGAAACGTTTCCTGCTTCGGAGTTCCAGCTAACTTTGTCGCCTATTTTAAATTTTGTAGCCATTAACAGATTTTAATTACGAATCTGATTCTCGTCGGAATACAATACATTTCCGTTAACGATTCTTGCCGGTGCCGTGTATTTATGTTCCTGCACTTTCCCTGCTGCCATAATGTGTAATACTGTCCAACCTTTCGTTTTCAGATAATCGGACACCATCGAACGGTGGCATCTCCACCAGACTGCCTCGGAGCACATATAAGCCGTGGGTTGTTCCAAAGCAAGATGTTTCAGTTTCAGAATGGCAGTTTCAAATTCTTCGGTTTCCATATAATCGGCATATCCTCTGAAAGAAGCATTGTTCCAACGGTTATTTTTCGAATCTTTTTTCACTTTTCTTCTTCCTCCCAAATCTGTCAGATGTATGTATTGGATACCGGCTTCTTCTAATGATAGTATCAAATTCTCCTTGTTAAATTGTGGAAACTTACTGGAACCGGGCAAACTCCGTATGTCAGCAAGAATTTTAATGTCAAAGGATTGCAGCATGCCCAAAAATTCAGTTATACTATGCGTAGAATGCCCTATGGTATAAATGATATGTGTTCCTTTTTTTGTCATTTCAGATTACTCAATGCTACAATATATTTATCAATATACTGCTGCTTTTCCTTTGATTTGTATTGTTGAATGTATCGCGGATGTTCGAGGGTTTTTAAACGGCCAAACAACTTTACTTCTTCGTTCAGCTTTTGGATAAAACTGACGTTTTTCTTTCCCAGCACAAAAACCTCCGAAGTATCTAATCCCAGACTAATGTGCTTTTTCAAAGACATTATCATAAAGTCTTTCACCATTTCAAAAAGAACAGGGTCGTCATAATAATTGGCATTAAGCCATTGGCCGTTTTTGGTTTGCCGGATAATGGCTAAAGGAAATGGCGAGTTGATATAAAATTGTTTGTAGAAATCTGTTGCTCCACCAAATTCAGCAATCATGTCATACATGAAAACAGAAGAAACTTCGTGCGTATGTGCCGATTGCATTTTGATACCACAGACAGTTTCCAGGCGTTTGGTATCTGTAAATGGCACACCCGTTACCCCGGCTCCATGACGGCTTGGGTTAATCCCGATAATAAATTTCCGTTGTTTTGAATCGTTGTAATATTTATGGTAAAACTGTTGCATTACCTCCATCGTTTCAGGATTATCCAGGTAAGGGTTCATCACCTGAAAACCTTCCGGCAGTTTACCCGGATACTGTAAATGGCAATTGAACGCAATCACTTTATCTGCAAAGGTTTTTGACATAATCATTTCGTTTTCCCTATGCGGCAAATTGTAACAGCCTATTTATCGAAGTACAAAAGAGCAAAGCGCCGGTTACAGCGTTGTCTGTTTTACAATTTACTTTCATTTTTCGGCTTGTCTGTCCTTATCTTATAATGACCGCTGACTTAGTTATACACGTTAAACTATTACACCCATACAACTAGTAAGTTTGACTTTGCGTGTATGACTATCCCGTAACCGATATAGCGGGAATATATGGCAGGTCATTGAAAGCGGTTGTGCCATTCCCCTTCGACAAAGCGTATCCCAGCGCGTACGTTTTGTGTAGCATAACCAATCCCTTGCGCATCAACTCCATTTTTTTACAAACAAACTGCTAAATGATAGTTGTATACCACCACGGGGGAGACTGTCCGGTGAAGGAATAATAGGCCCCAACCCTCACCAGCCTATCATAAAGTATCTAATTGACAATCAA
>DASWXS010000287.1:0-8189 GCA_036405375.1 Bacteroidia bacterium | reverse complement strand
TACAAACACGGAAGGAATCTGAACTATGATCCAAAAGATGTACTTGCATTCAGGGACCCCAAAGAAGCAGGATTACCTGTTCCTTCGGTGAATTCATCCTTTATCTTTGCACGCGAGGATAATTTCCTCTGCTATCCGAATAATTACAATTACTATGTGAATTACTACAAGAATACATTCCAGCATGGAGGAGTTTCTTTGGAGGAGATGTTGATCCCGTATATTGCGTTGAGTGCGAAGTAACTTTGTATTTTAACACAGAGACACGGAAGCGGCGGAGTTTCACAGAGTTTAATTGTTAATTTCTCTGTGAAACTCCATAAATTTCTGCGACCTCTGTGTTTTGCACTCAAATTAAGATATTGATTATCAGCGCTTTAATTTAAGTTCCATTTGTTAATAATCCAGCTAATTATTTGCCAATCAACAAATTCTTCGTATCTTCGCCGTCCAAAATTTTTTATACAATGAGTAAACATTATGAGACGGTCTTCATTTTAACTCCCGTTTTGTCTGATGATCAGGCAAAGGAGGCCGCAAAAAAATTCAAAAAAGCGTTAACCGATGGTGGAGCTAAGATCGTTAACGAAGAGAACTGGGGATTGAAAAAACTGGCTTACCCAATCCAGAAAAAATCTACTGGTTTCTACCATTTACTTGAGTTCACTGTAGATGAAAAGAACATCTCTGCAGTTGCTGATCTTGAGTTGATCTTCAAACGTGACGAGCGTATCTTACGTTTCTTAACTGTGTCTTTAGACAAACATGCTATTGCATACAGCGAAAAACGCAGAAACAAACTGAAAGGTGGAGAACCAAGCAAAAGCAAAAAAGAAAAAGCTGACGCTTAATTGTTTAACGAACTAAATTGAATTTAAAAATGGCAACAAACGCAGAAATAAGATACTTAAATCCGCCGACAGTGGATACTAAAAAGAAAAAATACTGTCGTTTCAAAAAAAGCGGTATCAAATACATCGATTACAAAGACGCTGATTTCTTATTGAAATTCGTGAACGAACAAGGTAAAATTTTACCTCGCCGTTTAACAGGAACTTCTTTGAAATTCCAACGCAAAGTGTCTCAATCAGTAAAAAGAGCTCGTCACCTGGCTTTAATGCCATACGTAGCTGATGGTTTAAAATAATTTAAAACACGGTATTCAACATGGAAGTTATATTAAAACAAGACGTTAAAGGACTAGGGTTCGCAGACGACGTAGTAGTAGTAAGACCGGGTTATGGAAGAAATTTCTTGATCCCGAAAGGTATCGCAACATTAGCAACAGAGACCAACAAAAAAGTATTGGCTGAAGTTGTTAAGCAACGTTCTTTCAAAGAAGAAAAATTGCGTAAAGAAGCAACAGCTAACGCAGAAAAACTTGCAGGAGTTTCTATCTCTGTAGGTGCAAAAGCTGGTGATTCTGGTAAAATCTTCGGATCAGTAACCAACATTCAAATTGCTGAGGCATTGAAAAAAGCTGGTTACGATGTAGAAAGAAAAAACATCGAAATGAAAGAAGACAGCATCAAGGCTTTAGGTTCTTATACAGCAAAAGTTCGTCTTTACAAAGACATCACTGCTGAAGTAAAATTTGAAGTAGTATCTGAATAATTTTATTCAACCATAAATTAAAAAGCCCCTGACAGTATTGTCAGGGGCTTTTTGTTTTCATCCATTGGCGCTTAAATTAATCCCACCAATAAAAGCTGCGTTGTTTGAACAGTTTGTGTTTCCATTACATTTTGAGTTTATTAATTTGTTTGTGATAATCGTTGATCGGGTAATATCCTATCTTTTGCAGTAACTGCTGTCCTTCCACAGATAATTCGAACCGGATAAATTTTTCAATACTCTCGTTTTGACCCGGAAGATAATATTGAAATAAAGGTCGTATAAAAGGATAGTCGCCATACACAATAGCTTCATTGTCGTTTGGTAGTTGTGGTTCTACTCCTTCAATACTTACCGGTACAATACTAACTTCTGCAAGTGGCCGGCGTTCGCTATCCAAAGCATATTTCAAACTCACATACCCGATCGCATTCTTGTTCTTTGCTACGTGAGCTACAATTTCTTCGTACCGTTTAAATTCCTGCTGAATAGGTGTAAAATCATCCAGGTTCAACCGATGCTTCATGTATTGCCTGGTTCCTGATCCCTCTTTTCTTCCTACGGGCATAATATCCAGGTCAGGTCCTCCTACTTCTTGCCAGTTTTTTATTTTTCCCGAATAGATCTCAGATACCATGCGTACATTCAACCCGTTCACTCCGAGCGAAGGATGTGTAATGATAGCAATTGCATCTACTGCTACAATAGCTTGCTTCACACTATCTGTTTTGAACGCTTCATAATCGCTGCTTTCAAACACCCTGGAACTATTGGCAATATCGCATTCTCCTTTTTTCAACGCATTGATTCCGGATTCTGAGCCACCGCCCCTGACCTTGATATTAAGTTGCTTGTTTGCCTGCACAAAGTGATTTGCCAGGTATTGTACCAATGATTTTTCCGATTCTGATCCTGTTATTACTATATCCCGCTGCACGCTCGCCGGCTTTTCCTTGCATGAAGAAAAAAAGAATAACATTGCCGTAGCTATTCCAACCGTAAAAAAATTCCTGTTCATCATATGATACAAAGAAAGGACAGGAATATTTCTTACACATTAAGGCATTAATAAGTATTTCATACCAAATACGGCGTAAATACAGTGTTTTTCATCTCTTACAAAAGTAACATGCACTATTCGTCAGGCAAATTGAGTCAATGATAAAAAAAATAACAGGCTTTGTCTATGTTACATTTATATTAATTACTTAACACAGTACTTACTTTCAAATAAGCATAGTAGTATTCCAGTCATTTTTATTCAGTTGAGTAACTAAAACGCTTGTTGGTAAGGAATTCTTTATCGGTTAATGTTTTTAAGAAAGCTATGAGATCCTTTTTTTCCTTCTCACCCATGGTTATTCCCTTACCCAGTTTAGGGGAAAGTGTTTTTGATTTTTCGATACCTGCCGTATAATGAAACAATACCATTTCCAGGTTTCGGTACCTGCCATCGTGCATATATGGATAAGACACTTCAATATTACGCAGCGAAGGCACTTTGAATTTAAGTGAATCATCCGGGTTGTGCGTGATCTTGATCCTGCCTCCGTCTTTCAATTTCGGATCAGGAGGTAGTCCGTTATTTTCAAATGAATTATTGGTAAACAAAGGTTCCTTGTGGCATGATTCACAGTTTTTCCTGAACAGCTTCAATCCTCTCGTTTCCGCTTCTGTAAATTCAACGCCTTTTTCCTTGCGCATCACTTTATCGTATTTCGAGTTGAACGACTGAATAGAAACCATAAATTGTGCAAGTGCTTTTAAAACACGCTGCCCGGTTATTTCGGCGCTATCGCCAAAAGCTTTTTTAAATTTTTCCCGGTATGCAGGAGATTTTTTCAGGTGTGCTACCACATTCGCCAGTGTATTATCCATTTCAACCGGATTTTCGATAGGCCCCAAAGGCTGAACTTCTATATTATTTATTCCGCCATCCCACATAAAATTTTTACTCCAGGCCACATTCATAATCGAAAGTGTATTGCGGGTTCCTTTTGCACCATAGATTCCATGGCTTAGGGAATGATCCACATGCGTATAATTAGTAAACTGCAAATGGCAACTGGAGCAGGAAGTGGAACTATCTTTTGAAAGGAGCGGATCGAAAAATAATTTTCTTCCCAGGCTAAATCCTTCGGGGGTGATGGGATTTTTCGCGAAATCATAAACAGGTTTCGGCCAGCCTTTTGGAACAACAACTTTCACCTGGTTGTTGGGCTCTTCTGTATTCGCCATCAACAGAACACCTGCTCCTAATACTATAATTGATATGCAAACGGGAAGTACTCTTGTTTTCATTTAATCAATACGAAACATTTGAATATAATTATCAGCCATTTTCATAGCTTGCTCCCCGGGCATCACAATGCGATTTGTTTTACTTAATTGAATGGCATGGAACCAGGCCTGTACATCTGCTGTCAGTGCCAATGTATTCCCTGTATTTTGCGCGTCTATTTTTAAATTTACTTTTCTGATTGCAGCATATGGTGGCAAATAACCACCTACGTGAAATTCATATTCTTCATTTTCTGCCACTCTGCATTTACCTTCCAATTTTGCATTTATATAACCACTGTTCCATGCCCAATACATTCCTTTCACCGGATCCAGATCTCCTTCCAAAGCACCTGATACGCTGGCCAAACTATCTACACCAATATTGAACGTTATCGCAGTAATATCTTTCTTTGGAACATCTTTCAAACCGAATCCGAGTGTGGCAGCATCCTCTGCATCTATTAAATGATACGAATTACTTTCCTTATACACAGAACCATCGCTGAAAGTAAACTGTATCGCGGACATATAAAATCTCAGGCGGTTCACCGATACTGTATCTCCATTTGTTGTGACATATTTCCCTGATTCCAAAACCAGGTTCTGAGTTCCAAACTTCGGATTGATCTTTAATGTGATCGTATTTTCCGGTTGAGAAGTAAATCCCTGCAAAAGAAAAAAACTTAGCAAGAGAGGTAAAAAGGTTGGATAGTATCTTATATTTTTCATGCGTAAACACAATTTCTTCGTTTATATATAAAACGAAGCGAATAGTAAATACCCTACCCGGGCTGCAATTTTTTAAGTAAAGTTAAACAAATCATCTTTGAACGGGCCGGTTTTCTCCGCCAAATTTCGCCTGTTCGTCCTATCTTTTACTAACCCGATAGTTAACTTGCCTGGGTCATCCGTTCGGTTTGTTTGGTGCAAATCAATTTCGGTTGATCCTGTCCATTGTATTGAACAATCAACACATCGTTGGTTTTGGTTAGCGTTGAATTGTTTATCCAGTCAGCCAGGTTGAAGCTGATCCTGGAAATGATGAAACGGAATTTATGATGGTCAAGTTTATTTTCTCCAATAATTTTGTTTTTCTCTTCTCGGCTAAGTTCTTCTTTAAACAATACCTGGGGCTTGATTTTATTATAAGTAAAATAGTCAATTGCCATCATGTCTAATACAACCTTATCATCCGGAAAAACAGCCAGCAAATGTTCATACAATATTTCAAAAGCATCAACCAGGCTATGTTTGTGAAAATCGCTTTTCGTCAGAAATCGTTCTCCCAGTCCAAGGAAAAAATCAAAAATACTATAACGGACTGTAATGTATTTTAAAGTGTTGATCGCTTTCTTTTTATTCCAGTAGATCTCGAGCATATTCTCTATGATCACCATTTTGTCCAGTTCCTCCGCACTTAAATAATTACTCCTGATAATCTGGTATGGCGGGGCAGGATCAAATTCAAAACCGTATTGCTCATATTTCTCACGAACCGGCGTTCCCTTCAGGAATTTCAAAAATCCCAGCTGTAATTCGGGAGCAAACAATTTAAACACTTCTTCGAAACTGTATTTGGTGTCTTCCCAATAATCAAGCGGAAGGCCCACGATCAGGTCGAGATGTAACTCTACCTTGCGTTCTACCTGTTTTATGATGTTCTTTGTTTTTTCGAAATTTTGTTTGCGACTTACCTCCAGGTTCGTTTTTGTATTCACCGATTGTATTCCTATCTCGAAGCGGAATAAATTATCCGGAACTTTTTCATGAATGAATTTAATAATATCGGGATGCAGAATATCGGCCGTTATTTCGAACTGGAATACATTTTCAGGACGATGATGCTCCAATATAAAATTGAAAATATCGATGGTGAAATCGCGCTTGATATTAAAAGTACGATCAAGAAATTTAATCACTTTTCCATTTTGCATCAGGTACAGGAGATTTGCTTTTATCCTGTCAATTGGCAAATAGCGTACTTTATTATCAAGACTCGCCAGGCAAAATTCGCATTTATACGGGCATCCCCTACTGGTTTCAATGTACAAAACTTTGTTGTCCAATTCTCCTGCATTATCGTCGTCAAATGGATTTATGTTTACATACTGCTGAAGATCGAATAATTTCGGTTCAGGGTTATGAATCACTTCTTGTTCCTTTTTATAAACCAAGCCAGGAACGGATTGAACATTTGGAAATGAATCGAGAAATTCAGCGAAGGGTGTTTCACCTTCCCCGGTGATAATATAATCTACACATTCCAGCGCTATAACATCTTTCCAGTCGTAACTCACTTCAGGTCCGCCCAGCAGCACTTTACACTGTGGGTTCAAGTCTTTTATCAGCTTCAACACTTCTATTGTTTGGGTAATGTTCCAGATATAACAACTGAAAGCAACTACATCAAAAGAAGTGCAATATTCGGCAATCTTCAGTTTATCTTCTTTAATTACAAACTCCTTCCATTTCAAACCCTCCTTGTGCTTATTCAGTTGGTAAAGCAAACGAATAGCCAGGTTGGTATGAATATACTTAGCGTTGAGTGTGGTTAGAAGTACCTGCATTACACAAAAATACGCTTTGTTTTGCAATATTCCTTATTCAGGAGAAAGAGAGGAATTCTGATTTATCGGCGATGAAGCGTGATTTATAGCTCAATCTATAAAAATCATCTTATCATTAAAATAATTTTTTCTGCAATCAATAATTACGGGTAAAATTTCTATATTGTAAAGTTATTACTAAACAAAACAGCACATTTTTTATGAGCGTTACTACCCCTTCTAACTCTAAATGGAGTCCGGCCTTTTTACAGAGCATGAGCTTAAAAACAGATCCTGAAGCAGAAAAGATTATAGCTGACATTGCCATAAGTGACAATTTCGCCAGCCTGCGCGAATTATTCAAAAGCCTAGACTCTAACGATGATACTGCAGGAAATTCTACACTTCCGGCATCTGTCAAAAATTATTTTAATACCAATAACCACTTGCCTGCATGGGCTGATCAAAAGAAAATAAAAATTGCCCAGGATGTATTTGCGCAATATGGACCGGAGATCTCTTTGATATTAAATTACAAAGCATTGCCGCTTTGTTATTCATGCCGAAATGGAGCAAAAATTCTCGCTACCACAGGCAGGCTGAGCAGTAACGGAACTGACACCCGGAAAATGATGCGTCGTTTGCTGGAAACCGCTCAAATGGTTATGAATGTAATGACAGAAGGTGGCCTCGAGGAAAAAGGAGCAGGCATTGTTACTGTAAAAAAGGTAAGACTTTATCATGCAGCAATCCGATATTTCATAACGCACCCAAAGTACAATCCTACCGGATGGGACATTAAAAAGTACGGAGAACCTATTAACCAGGAAGAGTTGGCAGGAACGCTCACTTCGTTCTCCGCCCTGATTATTAATGGTCTTACGCAAGTGGATATACAATTAACTACCGAACAAAAAGATGCCTATATGCATACCTGGAATATTGTAGGGCATTTTATTGGACTTGATCCGGCCTTGTATCCGGTTTCTTACCAGGATGGGTGGGACCTGGGAATTGCAGTCATCAAACGAAACAATGAAGAATCAGCAGACGGGAAATTTTTGATAGACTCGTTGATCATGAATTCTAAAAATTATTTCTTCGATAGTATAATTAACAACTACATTCCCGAATACCTGATCAGTTTCTTTATTGAAGATGTTGCGAATACTATTAATGTGGATCTGAATAAAGTATTGGGACTCGACAACAAATTCAATTTCCTGGAGCGACTGGGAGGCAAAGCATTCCTGGAAGCCATGGAACTAGCCAATGATGTGCAGGAACACGCACCCGTGGTGAAAAGACTAATGGATAAATATAGTTCCAAACAGCTACAGGCAATGATTGATGAATATTTAAAAGAAAACAAGGTTGCCTTTTATATTCCAAATTCGTTAAAAGACAATTGGAAAATGAATTAATATGGACTTAACTTACTGGATCAATACAAAAGATTATTCTACCTCTGCCCTTATATGGAACGGAGTAGGTTGTTTGTTTTGGGTAGTTACCTATGCAGCATTAGTAAAAGAGATTATTAAACGGAAGTATGTGGAAATGCCTTTCTTTATTGCTGCCGGAAATATCGCCTGGGAATTTATCTGGAGTTTTTTCTACCATCCCGATACAGGAAGATTGTATTCACTTTCTTACCAGGGTGCTTTTGTGCTCGATGTATTTATTTTCATCAGCATTTTATTGTATGGACATAAACAGATTGAGATTCCGGAGATAAAAAAACAT
>DASWXS010000286.1:0-9891 GCA_036405375.1 Bacteroidia bacterium | reverse complement strand
TACTTTTTTTCGCTTAAAATTATGGTTAAAAGTAAGAAAAAAAGCGATACGTCCCACTATAGGAAAACAGGGTCTGAGAAGAAGGAAAACAGCTTTTTTAACACATAAAACACATAGCTTTTTGTAAGGAATGGGCAACTGAAAGTGTCAATAGAAGCAATGTTTTTCACATAGAAAATTATCTGAACAGTTTCTACATAACCTTTACAATTTACTCCATAATCTAAAGCATTTCTATGTGTCCTATGCGTTTAAAAACCACTAAGACTCGAAAACCTGTATAGTGGCTTCTTTTTCAACCAGGTTGGTGAACTTTCCTTCGAATCGGGTAGCACGTACCATATGGTTATCGATCCAGTGGTAATTACCGCCACGTGGTTTCCCCATCAGTAAACCATGATAGTTGAACTCGTGTTTAGCAAGCCACTCTTCGGTTACCTTACGGTGTTCTTCGGTACGTGAAGTAAAGAAAGTAATGATGTGTCCTTCTTTGTACCAGTTGTTGAGTGTTTCCAACGCATCGGGGTAAACAGCTGCTGTTACCATGCGCTCAGGCTGTTCGTTTGGGATATCATCGCAGATGGTGCCGTCGATATCAATTAAATAGTTTTTTACATGTGCCGGAAGAACAGGCGATACCTGCTGTCCGTTTTCTTCTTTAGAAGTTAATTGAGGTTGCATAAAAGAATAAATTAAATTTTGTGCAAAAGTACACATTCATTAAAACTGTTGTGTAAAGCAAACATCAATTTAATAATATAAAGCGAAAGTAAAATTTGGTTTGAGGCTATAACTCAATACATGTATACCAAAACGTAACCTTTTCTTTATTTCACATTATCGCAGTGGATCTTTTTCACGGATATCGGTGCACCATTGAGGCGAACTGCAGTATCAAATTTCCCCAACGAAATATATTCCTGGAACAATTCTGCTTCGGCATAATAGCAATATCCATCTTTTCCCTTAATAGCAAAATACACTGTCTTTTTCCGCCCGGTTATGATATCGATTTTGTTCCGTGTGATAGTCCAGTCTTTATCATAAATATTAGCCTTATGTGCGGGACCTTTCGACAGTTCTTTATTTTGTTGCTCCCATTTGGCATAGGCCAACAGCGCGTCTTTTTCCATTACCGGATCTTTAAATCCCGATGTTGGCAACTGAACACTTTTCAACCATGTCTCTTTTGCCTTTTTAGCAAATTCAGATACAGAGCCTTTGAAGGAAGACAGGCTATACTGACAAATGCCTTCCTGCAGGTTGGAAGATTTCAATGTAATTTTACACCCATTGCTTAGTTTGTCTTTTAAGTCATTCAGTATATAAACCGAACGCTCAGAGAAATCGTTCAATCCCGGCAACAGTTGGAACATTGCCCAGCCTTTTTCTGTTTTCAGATCATCTTCATGAACGCTTATTTCGCGGCATAGCACATCGTTGATATAAACCGAAAAGGTGAGTGCTTTGTATTCGCCCAGGGTACAAACATTTACATAGAGGCCTGTTTGAGTTACATCCGGCAATGCTCCGTTTTGAACTCCTTTTATACATTCGGATGCTTTGCCGGCAGAGAGACGGATCTGTCCGAATACATCCAATTGTTCGGAACAGACAATTATGTTTTTGGCCGCGAGCACTGTACCATATTCTTTTTGTTTTGCCTCTATCCCTGCAATAGCTTTATCTACATCCGAAATACCGGAGTACATTTTACGTGATAGGGTCAACACTTTTTTTGAATTGGTAAACTCCATGAAAGTGCTTTTTGAGTAGGAGCTGACTGATGAATAGTTACGGGTTCCCAGTTCGGTAGCGGCCTTCAGATTGGAATTTTCGAAATTCTGGTTGAATGAACTGTATGTATTCAGAAAATTTTCCACGCTTTGTTTTTCGCTGTCACTGAATTTTTTCAGATTCTTTTTTCCATATTCCGCGGCCAGCTTCAGGGAATCTATATTCAGCTGCACTGCCGCTTTTTCTACCCTTTCCACATGATCTGAAAATTTAGTGGTGATGAGGTTCGAAAGCAGCACACTATTTTTTGAATAGTAAGATGCCGGAAAAAGAGTGTTGTGTTTTATATCAACCGAACCGATCTTGTTTTTAATATTTCCCAGGCCAATCTGTGCCGGAGCTGATAGACACAAGGAAAATGCCGAAACGATCAGAATTACTTTATTCATATCAGTTAATTTGTTTTTACCAGTTTGTATTGTTTTCTGCCTGTTTCGTTTTTTATCTCCAGCAGGTAAATGCCCGCTGATTCATTGGAGACATCTACCGTGTTCGAATCCTTGTTCAGCTTACCGGTTGCAATCACCTTTCCTGTAAGAGCGATCAGTGAATAATCAACCGACTCAATTTCAGGAAGGGCGATCACATAGATACCGGTATGGTTCGGGTTAGGATAAACATTTATATCAGTATTTTTTCCCGGCAGGTTAAAACCAATGCTGTTCACGTTGTAACAAGATGATGTGTCAATGCAGCCATTGAGGTTAACAGCCACTGCATAGTCGCCATTCATAACGGGTGCAAAAGTGCTGTTTGTTTCTCCGTTTATTGGAGTGTATCCTAAGTTGCAGTTAAGCCACTGGTAGCTTGTTGCCATGCTCTCATTCGATTCCAAAGCGCTGCCTAAATCATTTATACTTATATCCGGCATTGGATTTACAGTAACAGTAATGGTATGTCTTGGAGTACTAATACAGCCGTTATCCTGCGCTTCCACGTAGAAAGGAGTGCTTGTGATCAATTGCGGCGTGGTATAGATAACACCGTTTGCAATTTCTGTTCCGCCATTTGGTCCGCTGAACCAATGTACGGTACCGGCAGAAGGAGCGGCTTCCAGGTCGGCTGTTTGATTTTCGCAGATGGTAACATCATTGCCTACAACAGTTGGAATAGGTGTAACCGTTACCGTTATGGCGGTTCTCGGACTTGTACCACACGTGTTGCCTGCAGATACATAATAAGTAGTGCTGGCAGTAAGTGTAGCTGTTGTAATGCTTGCTCCAACACCTACCTGGTTGGGCCCTGCAGGAGTATCAAACCAGATTATACTGCCATCATTATTAACTGTAAGTGTTGTGCTATTACCTGCACAGATACTGAGATTGACAGCAGGTGTAAGATCGGTGGGAGCACTCAGTGTTGGCGTTACCTGCACAGTTTCAGAAACACTTGCAGAGCATCCGTTGTTTGTTCCTGTAACAGTATAACTTGTAGTGCTGTTGGGACTAACAGAAATGGTATTGGTAGTGGCACCGGTACTCCACAAGTAATCGTTGGCTCCTAAAGCGGTAAGTGTAGTACTGCTTCCTGAGCAAAGTGTGAAAGAAGTGGCAGTCATCATAACTGTTGGAGTTGTTGTAACGCTTACTGTTTTTACAGGAGAGCAACTGCTTGTTGAGGCACATCCGCCTTCCGCTCTTACATAATAATCGGCGGTTGAAGTGGGAGTTATAGTTACGCTTGTACCTGTGCCAACTGCTGTTCCTCCGCACGAACCACTGTACCAGTTCCAGGTGTTGTTTCCGTTCAACGCAGCGTTAGGAATGCTGAGGGTAACCGACCCGCCTGTAGCTGAACAAATATTGTTGGAGGAAGCAGTAATAGTTGGAGTGATGGCACTTATACACGTACTCATTTTATGCAGGTAACCGTTGTTGCCTGTGCCGTTTGCAGTGAGATTAGCGGAAGAAGTTCCATTCGGATCAAAATCAACTGTTGCACCATTAAAAATACCGCAACTATAAACATCGCCAAGACTATTAACTGTAATACCATGAGATTTGTGATAAGAAGTAGTGTTGTTTGGAAGGAACGGACCTCCGAAAGTTACATTGGTCCCCGCAGCCGTATATGCTGCAATAATTATCCCGGAGCCAGAGGCATTTCCTGCAATAGCGCTATAATATACAGTTGAGGAGGAGGAGCTGCAGGTTATATCCGAAATTTCATCATCATTTACTCCTCCGAATTTCTGCTTCCAGCTGAGTGGAAAGTTTTGTGCTGTACCTGTGGTTAGGGAGTATTTTGCGATGAATCCGTCTGCTGCCCCACTTGAAACCATGTTATTCGTTCCTCCCGAAAGATCAAAATTAACAGTGCCGTTAAAATACCCTCCGATGTAATAATCGCTTCCTCCGGGATTGTATATAGAAAGAACGGCGTCATTTCCGGTGGAACCCAGCTTTTCTACCGGCACAGTGGCAAGTGTATTAAGGTTACCATTATTTCCATCGAGATATGCGATAAATCCATCTTTCAAGCCTCCTGAGGTAAGGGTATTGGAGCCCGCAGTTGGATCGAAATCTGCAGTACCTTCAAAACTTCCCACTATCACAGGGTTGAAATCCATTGAGTTTACATTCACATCATTTACTTCATCATTAGCTGTTCCTCCATACGTTTTTGCCCAGCTGAAAGTAAACCAATTAGCCGGGGCAGTTGAGGTGCTCCTGAATTTTGCACAGAACCCATCAGTTTGGCCTGCACTTGTGACTGTTACACTTCCCACAGTTAGCGTTCCCGAAAATGAACCAACAATATGATAGTCGCCTGTGGTTCCGCTGTAAGTTCTGTTCACAGCATTTATCTTTACTGTTCCGGTTGAAGTGAAGTTGGCGGAGTTAGTAAATACACTTCCGTCTGTGCCATCGAGAGCAAGAAGATAGAAGGCACTGGTTCCTATCTGAACAACGCAGTTTAATTTTGGAGTCGCCCCCGGGTTGATAGTAATGGCAGGAATATCCTGGTTACCCGAAGCATTGGTAGTATACACCCATTGCAGGTTTCCGCCTGCATCATATTTTCCTACAAAACCATCGGTGCCCTGCGCGGTTACTGTATGTGTGCCGGGACCCGGGTCAAAATCCACTGTTCCGGAAAACGAACCGGCAACGAATACATCGCCGTTATCATTGCTAATTACTGCTTTTGCATCAACCGTAAAACCGCTGCTACCCGCTAATTGTTTAGCCCACTGAAAATTTTGGGAATAAAGTTTCACCGTTACAAGGCTCATAAAAGCCAGAAATACAACACCTCTTTTCATAATATTGGTAATTTTTAAATACGAAAGTAGAAGAGTACCCTGGCTTTTTTTTGACAGATAAAAAAGCGAGGCGGTTCATTAAAAAAACGATTAGGTCGCTTAAAAAAGCGAAAAGAATTAACGCGAACGTGAGCTGAGTATATCAACAACTACAGGCTGTGTTTCGGTTCGGTATAAAATACACTGAACGGCTTTTTTTGCATGATACCTGTTTTTATAACGGACAAAGTATTTTCCCGGGTTCAGTTTTAATGTCCAGGTATAGCTGAGTGACTGAGTACCGGTCTCGTTGCAGTCTTCTTTCTTTTGTATTTTCAGATAGTCCAATTCAAGATCGATAAAAAGCGAATCGTTTTGGTTTACTACCTGGTAATTGCCTGTGAGTTTCCTGTTGTTACAAGTAAAGAATGTTTCGGTAATGGTAATGAATACACTATCTGCTGCTGAAGCTTGTCTCGGATAAATACTGAGCTGATGAATATTTGTGTTTTGTCCGGCAGCTTTAAAAACAGGAGCTCCGGGTTTTATAAAGTCAATTTTCAGTTCATGATCAGCAAAGTGTTTTTCAAATACGGGTTTCTGGGGAATATTAGAATAAACTCCGGGATTGAAACTGACATTGATTGCCGAGGTGAAAGGTTTTTCGTAAGCAAATGCAGGGCGTAAAATCATAAAACGTTTTTCGGATCCTGTCGATTGTTTTACTTCTGTTTCCGGTCCCGAAATGCTTGCGTATACATTATTCCTTTTCTGCATCAGATAGCCGGAAGCCTGGTACTGAAAAAATGTCCCGGAATCTCCCTGTACATCCACTTCCAACTGTGATATTACAGAATGTGCATTCAATATCCTCGCATGGAAGAAAGAGACGGTATCAGGATTAGGAATAGTTATGATAGTATGAAAATAGAATGGCAGGGAAATAATCTCTACTGATTTGCTTCCAATGTCGAGTTTGTATCGAAGATATGGATTGAATCCTTTTTCATAGTTCACCAGGCATTCGGTTCCTGCATAATTAATAGTGAATTTTTTCGAGATGGGTTCCTGCTCAACAATATCACCGGCTTTGTATTTGGTGCTCAGCATTATATCCAATGTATTCGTATCCGAAACGGACCATTGCAGCGTTTTTTGTTTATTGTCGGAATAAATATTCAATTCTTCTTTTTTTAATGCGATCCGTTCATCTCCTTTCCAGAGCTCTAGATGAACAAATACACCTGCTGGCTGGGCGTGAGAAAAATATAATGAGATAATAAGAAAAATAAAAATGAAGAATTGTTTCATGTTAGCCGTTATGAAGATTTATCAGAAAACTCAAAAATACAATCCTGCTTGTTTTAAATGGGGGAGTTAAAAATCCGATGGAAAGAGTTTGAGAAACAAATGCTTTGATAAAATATCCGCTCAGCTGTTTTTCAGCAACTCGAGGACCTGATCTCTTTTACGTTGTGAAACAGGAACCAGATCGTTGTTGTCGAGCACAATCTCTCCGCCATTTGTTTTGTTGAATCGTTTAATACGTTCTTTGTTTACCAGGTGAGACTGGTGCGGGCGAATAAATCCAAATGGTTCCAGCAGTTCATCAAACTCTTTTATTGTTTTCGAAATTACAATACGATCGCCGGAGTCGAGGAAAAAAGTAGTATACGATCCTTCCGACTCGCAGCGAATAATTTCTTTCACTTTTATAAGATAGATCGAGTCATTGTCTTTCAGTACGATCTTTTTTTCGGCTGATGCCGCCGGGTTGAGGTATTGACGAAGCACCTGCAATTGTAGGCTCATATCTTTGGCAGCGATACTTGTCTTCGCTTTTTCCACGCTTCTCATCAGCTCTTCGGGGTTTATAGGTTTCAGCAAAAAATCAACCGCGCTGTAGCGAAAAGCATCTACTGCATATTTGTTGTATGCGGTAATGAATACAACAGGAAATGAAAGCGGCTGATTGAATGAGGAGAGGAAATCCATGCCCGTGCCATCATCCAGCTCCACATCTAAGAACAGTACATCGGGTTGAAACTGTTTTAATTTTTCGATTCCGGAACGGATACCGTCGCATGCTTCGATTACAGTGATCTCGGGGCAAAAGGCCCTGATCAGTTCTATTACCGACTCACGTACCTGCTTCTCATTATCAATTACCAGTGCTTTCATGCTTCGAAAGTAAAGGTAAAAATAATTCAACTAAAAAGCCGCTTTCCTTTATTGGCCCGGATGTAAAACGGGCTTTCGTTCCTTTTTGAAGATTAAGCAAAAACAAACGGTCATTTGTGATCTGTGTAGCCCTCGATATATGTTCTTTACCCGCATCTTTTTCCTTGCTCATTCCTTTGCCGTTATCCTGTATAGAAATAAACAGCTCTTTGTTTTTTGCACCGATGTAAATTTTCAGTTCGCTTCCATGTTCCATTCCTCTGAAGCCGTGTTCTATAGCATTCTCTACAAAAGGTTGCAGGATCATAGAAGGAATAAGGATGTTTTGCGGATCGATGGTTTCATCTACTGTAATGGCGTGACTGAACTTTTCGCCTGATTTTAATTTTTCCAGTTGCAGGTAATGTTCCAGGAATTCTATTTCTGTTGTTATGGTATGCAATTCATTGTAGGTGCTTTCTAATGTCTGACGCATCAGTTTCGAAAAAGCAAACAAATTCATCGCCACCTTTTTTCCATCATTCTCTTTTACGGCCATTCCCTGCAGGCTGCCAAGTGCATTAAAAAAGAAATGCGGATTGATTCGTGAACGGTTCAGGCGCTGCTCGGTTTGCAGGATCAATTGTTGCTGTCGCAGATTGCGTTGGCGATAGATGTAATAAACAAGCACAATGAGCACGATACACAGCACAATGCCAACGATTAGCAAATTGATTTTCAATCCGCTGATCTCCTCTTTCTGTAGCAACAGGTTTTTTTCCTGCGACAGTTCGGTGATCGTTTTTTCGTTCTTAGCCTTGTTGTATTTCTGCTCCAGCTCATTTATCGTTTCCGAACGCGCGGCACTCACAACACTATCCTTCAGTAAAAAAAACTTCTCCGAGAAAGTAAAGGCATTTTTATAATCACCGGCTGCTTTATACGCAAGGTATTTTCTTCGATAACCCGAAAACAACAGGTTGGATTGTTTCAGTTGCTGTGCATACAACAACAACGAATCGGTACAGGAAATTGCATTTTTGTAATCCAGCAACTCGAGATAGATATCACTTTTTTTGGAATAGATGCTGTAACGTTTGTAAACACTTCCCTCCGTGCCGGGCAGGTTAATTACCCGGAGTGCGCTGTCGAGATAAGCCATAGAGCGCTGAAATTGTTTTTGAGAGTAAGGTTTGTTATGCAGCAGGTTATAACCGTTAATGAGTCCATTACGGTAATCAATGGTTTTCGACAGTTTTACAACTTCCGAAGCAAGAGCGAATACTGTGTCTTCGTATCCCGGTTTTTCTGTTTCCCAATAGTAGGAGTTATAGGAAGTGGCAGCATTGGCAAGGCGATCGATACGTGCAGGCAGGTTATTGATTTTGTTGGTGACACCCAGCATTTTTTGCGCATACAGGAGCATTTTATCGGCCTCACCAAGCCGTGAAAAAGCAATAGAAAGGTTGGAATATAATAAGGCCGATTGTTCATAGTCTTTTAGTTCTTCTGCTATTACAATGCCCTGCAGCAACTCTTTCACGCCCTCTTCCTCTTTGCCCTGCGAGAAATAGTACTGCGACAACTTACTGTGATAATCCAACTTTGCTTTTTTGTTGCAGGAAATTTTTTTCAGCAGCGGTAATTGTTGGTCGAGGTAATATTTTACAGAATCCGGATCATTTTGCAGGTCGGATAACATCATTAATCCGAGCGCATTGCAGGATGGATCGCTTTTCTGTAACAGGCTGTAGGCAAGTTCAAGTGCTTCATTCGTCTTTCCATTATCAACAAATGTGTTGAACTGTGCATTCAATTCTTTTTCATTACCTCCGCAGGAACAATTGTTTTGCGCATAAGAATAAGCACACGACCATACCAACGATACAAGCAATATCTTTCTCAGGTTAAAAGTAACAGTAGGAAGAAAGGTAATACGCATATAAAACAAATATACGTTTTTAGTTTTTTACATGTTCTTATGGGCAATAAGAAAGGGAATGTAAATTTTAATAATACAGTACACGGCTAGTCGTAAAAACTCATCCGCAGATCATCCATTATGCACTCAACCTCATTGTCTTTGTTCCATACAATTACACGCAGGCGGGAACCTGCCAGATAAAGGATTTTTTGCAGAGAGACGGGATCAGGTATCCAGCCAAATTTATTCGTATTCGCAGCAACAAGTATTGGGTTGTTAATTGCACGTCAAAAGATACGGCCCTGGTTATTTCCGGAGACTTTGCAGACCTTGACTGTTTAAAAAAGTAGGGCTGCTTAAAAATGGCTAATCTACTAATACCTTCTTCCTCACATAGCCGTTATCGCTTAATGCAAAGATGAAATAAACTCCGGGAGAAAGTTGACTCACATCTATCCGATAGGTATTATCATCCATACAATGTGTTGATGCATTTATTTTTTTGCCGCTTATATCATATAAAACCGGAATACCAGTAAACCGGGCATCTTTGCTTTGTATGGTGAGGGTTTCTTCGGCAGGTTGCGGAAATATAGCAATAGCGCTTTCTATCTCTTCTGTTTCATTCAGGCCTACAAAGTTGCAGGTGCCAATAACGGGATCGAAGTTTTCGGTGAAGCACATCAGATCTATATCACCAAAGCACTTTAATACCTGAACACTCGGTGTCGAATGAATAGGACCATATAGTGGATCACCGATGCCT
>DASWXS010000285.1:0-3563 GCA_036405375.1 Bacteroidia bacterium | reverse complement strand
ATTGGAAATCAACTTCTCTTCCAACCGGGATGTGGATTTCTTTCACAATAATATCATCAAAACATTTTGGATCCAATGTATCTAATCCCATTGAGTTTCCACCATCAATCTGGGTGTAATCATCAATACCAAAAGTATTATCAGCACCTGCGTAACGAGCTGTCCAATCGAATTGTTTAGAGTACAATTCAATTTTGATTGCTTTTTCATCTGTTGATCTGTCCATGATCTCGTTCCAGTATTTTAAACCGAAGATGATAATGAATGCCAGAACCAAAGCAGGAACTACTGTCCAGATCATTTCCAGTTTGTTATCGTGCGCAAAGAAAACAGCTTTCCTGTCTTTTTTACCATAATATTTCCATGCAAAATAGAATAACACAAAATTAGTAACAATAAACACGAACCAAATGATGTACATGTTATATTTCATTAATTCGTCCACTTTTACCCCATGCTCAGAAGCAGATTTAGGCAAACTGCGGTATCCATACTGGTATACCTGGTACAAGCTCCATGCAATGAATGCAAACATGAACACAAGGAACATTCTTCCCATCATACGATTATCGTTTTCTGATGGTACCCATTCTTTTTCCGTTTTCAGTTCGCGCGAAAGTTCGATTACTCTGAACAAATAGCCAAGTGCTACACACAATAAAACGAATGCTAAAATATACAACAGCGTCATTCTATCTTTATTTTTTAATTGTTATTACTTCTAATTTTTATTCTTTGTCTGTTTTGATTTCAAACCTTAGGTTGTATGATGCATTGCTTCATCAAGGTAAGGGTGATTTTTAACCAATAACGGACGACTTGCTAAGTTTCTTAATATTACATTAATGAATAATCCTAAGAAACCAGCGAAAATTCCGAATTCCATCCAGCTTAAACCTGTCCAATGATGACCAACAGTTCCCGGCATTACGATCATAATAATATCCAGCCAGTGACCGATGAAGATGATTGAACCAACAATAGTTAGGAACCAGAAGTTACGTTTAGCATCGCGGCTCATTAACATAACCATTGGGAATGCAAAGTTAACACCCAATACAGTCCACATTAACGGTTTGAAATTTTCCCAACGTTCCTGGAAGTAAATGATTTCCTCAGGAATATCAGAATACCAGATCAACATGAATTGAGAGAAGTATAGGTATGTCCACAAGAAAGAGATAGCGAACATCCATTTACCCATATCGTGGATGGTACTCTCCGTAACGAACTCCATGTATCCAAGCCTTTTTAACCAAACGATCAGCATAATGATAGTAATGATCGCGCTGATCCACATACCAGCAAACACATACCAGCCATATAATGTAGAGAACCAGTGTGTATCGATGCTCATCAACCAATCCCATGCAGAAGTAGAAGAAGTAACCGCGAACAATACCATGAACCAGGCTGATAATTTTACGTTTTTCCAGTGGTGAGTATCTGTTCCGATAGCGTTGTCTGCCTCCATGGAGTTTTTACGTAATTTCCATGTGAAGAATAACCAACCTACCATATAAAGGATAGAACGTAACCACCAGAACCATCCGAAGTATCCCATTTTAGCGGCAATAATAGCGTCGTAATTTTCAGAACCTTTATCAGCTATTCCTTCCGCCATCCAATGGTAAATGTGGTGAACATGTAATTGCCCTAAAATGAACATTAAGAACAAAAATGATAAACCATATGGCAGGTACCATGCAACCGCTTCAATAATACGTTTGATGGTAGTAGCCCATCCTGCTTCAGCTGCGTATTGCAGACCTAAGAAGAAAGCTGCAGCCAATCCAATGGCCATAAAAAAGAATGAATTAATGAAAATATTTGCCCATGCACGGTTCTGGTGATAATGGTGATCTCCTTCCGGAGCCTTGTCCGTTAAAAAGGCAGCAATGATCGAAATCACACCTATCGCCATAAGGACATAAGTGAACATCTTTGCTTTTGATGGTATTGTAAAATTCAGATTTGACATATCTTAATTCTTTATCTCGTTTTTATTTCTTTTCAACTGGTTTTTTTACTTCTGCCACCGGGTTCGCTGCAGCTGCAGTAGAATCAGTAGCAGCCGGTGCGTTACGGATTCCTTGCAATGTTTGCACATAATGTACAAGTTTCCAGCGCTCATCAGCATTCAATAAAAGCTCATGTGGCCCCATTGAGTTTTTTCCTTTTGAGATCGAATAGAAAATTTTTCCTTCCGATAAATTCTTCAAAGGTCCATCGTAAGCCGGAGGAGGCCCAGGCAGCTTTAAACCTACCTTACCATCACCTTTTCCTGCATCACCATGGCAATGAACACACATTTTACCATATATTGCTGCGCCTTCTTTCTCTACCTCAGCACTGTAAGGAATAGGGTTTTTCAGGTTATCTGCCATTTCATATGTCATTCCTTTTGGAATAGAAGGCAGGTACCCGCGTGCAATACTTCCTGAAACAGGAACACGTGCAGCGTTCAATGTATCACCACTGGCAGTTACATATTCGTTATAATATCTTAATCCACGTGTGCGGTACATGTCGGGCATAAACTCAAAACCCGGGCTGTTTGGCACTTCTTCGCAAGATGTTAAACCTGCTACAAAAGCAAAGGCTACAGCCGAAATTGCTAATGCTTTTAGGTTTATATACTTATTTAGGTTCATCTTTTTGATGTTATTTTTTTAATTTGTAAGATGGATGGCAAAAGGGCCGTTCATCTTAATGACGTTTTCTTTATTAATGCTCTTTTTCTGTGATTGTCCCTTTGTGATTTACTTCACTTGCACCTGTTGCAGTCAGGATTTCTGATGCTTTTACAGATTGCTCATCGTTAAGCTCCAGATAGATCATGAATTTATCATCCGTGGTACGAGGATCAGGATTTTTAGCTTTAGCTCCCGGAACCAACCAGCAACGTAATAAATACGTTAATGCCAAACCGTGAGCAGCACAAAATACCGTCGACTCGAAAGTGATAGGAATAAATGCCGGCACTGCCATGAAATATTCGAAACTTGGCTTACCACCAATATCAGTAGGCCAGTCAGTAACCATCATGTACCACATCATCCATGTTGCCAAACTTGCCCCTGTTAATCCGTAGATGAACGCGCAAATTGCCAAACGTGTACGCGGAACGCCGATGATCGGATCTATTCCGTGAATTGGAAATGGAGTAAATACATCTTTGATACGAATTCCTTGTGCGCGAAGTTTTTTACAACCTTCCAGCATTGGAACCTCGTCGTCGTATATTCCGTGTATAACCTGCTTTGTAACCATATCTGTTATATCTAGTTCGTTAATTAATGTGCGTGTGAATCATGAGCGTGAGCCGCAGCTGCTTTTTTGTGAGCTTCGCCTGACGATTTCAAAATTGATTTTAACTCTGCCTGTGCAATTACCGGGAAAGTACGTGCATACAATAAGAAGAATGTAAAGAACATACCGATTGTACCTACGAAAATTCCGATATCAACAAAGGTTGGGTGATACATGTTCCATGTACCTGGTACAAACGTACGGCACAATGTAGGAACGATAATTACGAAACGCTCGAACCACATACCAAT
>DASWXS010000284.1:0-4460 GCA_036405375.1 Bacteroidia bacterium | reverse complement strand
CTTCCATACTTTTATTTTTTTATGCAGACTACCTGATTTTTATATTTCAAATTAATAACCGAATACTTTGTCCAACTGTCTATACTGTTTAATCCTTCTGTGTAAAATACTTTTAGCTTCTCAAATTTTTCTTTCATTCCTTCTGTTGTGCCGAAGATGATCTTATGTCCACCTACCGCCGGATATAGCTCCAGCTCTTTTTCCTTGTTCACATAGATCTGTTGTATCAAATTGCTTAGAAGAGTGTCCGAAGAAATATAGGTTGCCGTTGCATAAATATCATCCAGTACGCTTGCTGCTTTTATAAGTGAATCTTTCTCGATGTTATTCATATCCATTGTGTAGAACATCGAATATTTTTCGGGGATATCACCGTTTGCAATAATCACTCTTGCTGCGTAGTTCTCTGATAAGGGCATAAGTTTAGCAGAGTTGTCGATGTAATAACTTTCTCCTGTGGAGTTCATTACACGAACAATTGGTTTTCGCTGAAGGATCTTAATATCAACCTGTCCATCTACATCTACAGAAACATCAGCTTTCGCTATTGCAGGATGTGTATTCAATGCTTTTTCAATTTCATTCACATTAATGTCCTGGAAACGCTGGTTGATAAGGGAATCATTTCTTTCTTTCAGGAAAGAAATAATGTCCGATTCATCAATGAACAGGTTTTCATCCTGGTTAGTGATGTTAATGTTAAGTAATTTTCCTTTCACGTTTTTTTCCTGGGCATTTACAAATCCCAACAGGAACACAACACTTGAGGCTACAGTAATCCAAAGAACGAGTATAAGTATTTTTCTAAATTTTATCTTCTTCATGAACGGCTTTTTAAAAGTTGTTCAATCGGTTCAATCTGTGTGTCAATATCACCTGCACCCATAGTTAATAAAACTTCTGGTTGCTGGCTTTTTAAAAATTCGATCAGCTTATCCTTTTGCACAAGGTGTTTGTTCGCGCTTTTCATTTTGTTCAACAGCATCTGCGAATTAACTCCTTCGATTGGTTTTTCACGTGCAGGATAAATCTCCAGCAAAATAGTTTCATCCAGCATATCCAGGCTCTCTGCAAATTCATTCGCAAAATCCCTGGTTCTTGAAAACAAATGCGGTTGAAATATTCCTGTGATCTTTTTGCCGGGGTATAAACTTTTTGCCGCGCTTATTGTTGCTTTCAGCTCTTCCGGGTGATGCGCATAGTCATCAATGTAAACAACTGAATTTGTTTTAACCCTGTAATCAAATCTTCTTTTCACACCTTTGAAAGAACGTAAAGCTTCGGATATCGTGCCTGAATCAATGTTTAATTGCTTTGCGATCGCGATAGCTGCAACAGAATTTTCTACGTTGTGTTTTCCGGGGATGCCGAGCTGAAGCCCTTTCATATCTTCATTTCCGGCTTTTACGTCATAAAAAAAAGTTGCATTATCAACGCGCACATTTTCCGCATGATAATCCGCTTCTAAAGATACTGAGTAGCTTAGCCGCTTTCGGGTGAGGCTCAATACATTATCAACATTTTTGTTAACAATCAAAACACCTTCATCTTTTACCTGGTTAGCGAACAAAGTGTAACTCTCATGCACAAATTTTTCATCGCCGTAGATGTCAAGGTGATCTGCGTCAGCACTTGTGATAACAGCGATATCAGGATGCAGTGTCAAAAATGAACGGTCATACTCGTCGGCTTCAACAACTACCAATGCATTTTTATCCCCTGCATCACCTAACAACAAATTGGTGTTGTAGTTTTTTGTTATGCCTCCAAGGAAAGCAAAACAATTTAGCCCCGCAGATTTTAAAACGTGAGCAACCAATGATGATGTGGTTGTTTTTCCGTGTGTACCGGCAACTGCAATGGTTTTGAATTGCTTTGTAATTGTACCTAATACCTGTGAACGTTTTTGAATTTCGTAATTTTCTGTTTGAAGGTAAATCAATTCTGCATGATCTTTTGGTACCGCTGGAGTAAGAACAATCAATACTTCTTCTTTTTTATAAGAAGAGAGCAGTAATATCAGATTCTCTACATCTTCTTTATAATGAATAGCGATTCCCTCTTTTACCAATTCTTTTGTAAGGGCAGTTTCTGTTTTGTCGTAGCCACAAATACGCAGCTTATAATGATTAAAATACCTTGCCAGGGCGCTCATCCCGATGCCGCCTATGCCTAAAAAATAAACTATTTTATAATTAAATGCGTTCATTTTTTGTATCCTGCCAATTTTAATACTTCGTTTGCTATTACGTTTGCAGAATTGAGGAAAGCCATTTTCGAAATGTTCTCGCTTAATTCTCTTTGTTTGTTTTCATCTTTCATCAGTGAAATAGCTTTGCTTACTAAGTCTGTAGATGCATCCTGATCTTTTACCAATATGGCGGCATTTTTATTTACCAATGCCATTGCATTTTTGGTTTGATGATCTTCTGCAACATTTGGCGAAGGGACCAAAATACAAGGCATCCCGATATTGCTTAATTCTGATACTGAGCTTGCACCGGCCCTGGAGATTACAATATCAGCAGCTGCATAAGCAAGGTCCATCCTGGAAATAAAATCGAATGCAAAAATATTTTTGCTACTGTAAGCTGCCGTTTGTTGTTTCGCAGTTTCAAAATAGCCCTTCCCGGTTTGCCATACCAATTGGACGTTATTCTCTGCAAGCAGGTTCAGGTTTGTGCCCATAGCTTGATTGATCGTTCTTGCCCCGAGACTACCTCCGATAACTAAAATGGTTTTCTTACCTGGATCTAATTTGAAATAGTCAAGAGCTTCTTCTCTTTTTTGTTTTACTTCTTTTATATCCTGCCTTACCGGGTTACCGGTCATAATGATCTTTTCTTTCGGGAAGAACCTCTCCATTCCCTCGTAGGCAACGCAGATCTTATTTACTTTTTTGGAAAGGATTTTGTTAGTAATGCCCGCATAAGAATTCTGTTCCTGGATCAATGCCGGAACACCTTTGTTACAAGCAGCTTTCAGAAGCGGACCGGAAGCAAAACCACCTGTTCCTACTACTACATTTGGTTGAAACTCATTAATGATCCTCCTGGTTTTCAGCATGCTTTTTATGATGAGAAACGGAAGTTTGAAATTTGATAGTGTGAAACGTCTTTGTAAACCTGCAATAGGAATTCCGATTATTTTGTATCCTGATGCAGGAACTTTTTCCATTTCCATTTTCCCTAATGCACCTACAAATAATACATCGGCCTCCGGAACCAGTTTTTTTACTTCGTTAGCAATAGCAACAGCCGGAAAGATGTGTCCACCTGTTCCGCCACCACTTAATATTATTTTTAGTTTAGTACTCACGTTATGCTAATTCTGCTATTTCTTCTTTTTCAGACTGGTTGTTCTCTGCTTCTTTGCTAATACTTAATATTACTCCAATGGTGATACAGGTGATCCAGATGGATGTCCCACCCATACTGATCAATGGCAAAGGCTGGCCGGTTACAGGGAACAAATTCACTGCTACTGCCATATTTATTAATGCCTGGAATACCAGGCTGAAACTTAATCCAACTGCTAATAGCCCTCCGAATGTTTTATCTGAGCTCCTTAATATCCTGATAGATCGGAAGAATAAGATCAGGTAAAGGAATAATAATGAAACACCCATAATGGATCCATACTCTTCTATAATGATCGCATAAATAAAATCGGATGCTGCCTGTGGAAGAAAATTTCTTGAAGTACTGTTACCAGGACCAACGCCAACCGGACCTCCGTTGGCAACTGCTATTTTTGCTTGTTCGGATTGATAGTTGCTTTCCTGGTCTCCTTCCCAAAATGATACTATCCTTGCCCGCCATGTTGTTGCACGATCAAGCGGAAAAGTATTTGGGGAAACTACAATCCAGGTAATGAGTAGAGTTCCTACAAGTGCGAATCCTGCGACAATTAAAGAGATATGGCGTGTTGGTACACGACCTACAAACATTATAAGAAGGCAAGTGACAAATATCAGGGCTGCAGTGGAGAAGTTAGCAGGCAGAATTAACCCGCATACAATTGCAATAGGAAGTAATAGTGATTTAAGTATCACTTTGAAATCACCTAATTGATCTTGTTTGATTGTTAATGTTCTTGCAACATAAATGATGAGTGCGATTTTTGCGAAATCAGAAGTCTGGAAAGATAAACCAATACCCGGAATTTCCAGCCATCTTCTTGCACCACCCGCACTCACTCCAATTAATAATGTTGAAATAAGTAAAGGAATTGAAATAATAAACGCGATTTGAGAAATGCGCGACAGATATTTGTAATTGATTTTGTGTACAAAGTACATGATCAAAAATCCAAATAGAATGAAAAGCGCATGCTTTATAAGGTAGGCTTCAGTATTTCCTCCTTTAAATTTATGTGCTAATGCATTACTGGAACTGTATACGACTAATACAGATACAATGGAAAGCAGGAGTACTACCATCCAAATTACCTTGTCGCCT
>DASWXS010000283.1:0-5013 GCA_036405375.1 Bacteroidia bacterium | reverse complement strand
AAATGGCATACGTTGCTGCTCCCGAAAATTTAATGGCGGAATTCCGAAAGATTCATCAGTATCTTGTGTTCTCCTGTAACACACCGGTTCAGTTTGCGTTAGCAGAATACCTTAAAGACAAAGACAATTACCTTGAGCTAAAACACTTTTACCAGCAAAAAAGAGATCACTTTGTGAAGCTGGTGAGTCCCAGTAAATTTTCCTTCGAACAAAGTACGGGTACATATTTTCAATTACTGAATTACGCTGCTATATCCGACGAAAAGGATACAGATTTCGCGATCCGTCTAACGAAAGAATTCAAACTCGCATCAATTCCTTTGTCGGTGTTTTATCACGAGCATGTAGATAATAAATTACTTCGTTTTTGTTTTGCAAAAAAAGAGGAAACACTGGAAAAGGCTGCGGAGATATTGTGTAAGATCAATTGATTTATTTTCCGATGTCAGGTCGAGTGCATTTCCGATGTCAGGTCGAGCGCAGTCGAGACCAGGCAAGGAGAATGTATAAGATCTCTACTGCGCTCGATCTGACACATTTGAATAAATAGAAATCTTAAGAGAAACGTTAAACTTCTTCCAGGTACTTCTTCTTTTTATCAATACTCGCTTTGATGTCTTCCAGCTGGCCTTTAGGAATAGAATTGATCAGCTTGCGTGTATACTCTGTTTGAGGATTGTTGCAGATCTCATCGGCATCACCCATCTCCTCAATTTTTCCCTTATTCATAACCACCATTCGGTCGCTCATAAACTTCACAACAGAAAGGTCGTGTGAAATAAAGATATAAGTGAATTTGAATTCTTTCTTTAACTCATTCAATAAGTTCAATACCTGTGCTTGTACCGACACGTCTAATGCGGAAACAGATTCATCGCAAATAATGAATTGAGGTTGTAAGGCAAGTGCACGTGCAATACAAATACGCTGGCGTTGACCGCCGGAGAACTCATGTGGATAACGGTAAAATTGTTGCTCCGTCATGTTTACCCGTTTCAATAGCTCCATTACCTTTTCTTTCCGCTCTTTGTCGTTGTTCAGTATACCGTGCACTTTCATTGGCTCCATGATAGCGTCGCCAATAGTGATACGCGGATTTAATGATGAATACGGATCCTGGAAAATGATCTGGATATCCTTACGTAAATTTCTCAGGTCGCTGGAGCCTAAATTGGTAATGTCCTGTCCTTTAAATTTGATGATACCACCTGTTGGTTCAATTAACCGAAGTATGGTTCTTCCTAACGTTGTTTTTCCGCAACCCGATTCTCCAACCAACCCGAGTGTTTCTCCTTCATATACATCAAACGAAACATCATCAACCGCTTTTACAAAATCCTTGGCCTTCCCAAAAAGACTTTTATTAATCGGGAAATAAGTTTTTATATTTTTTAATTCAAGGATCTTGTTACGGGCATATAATTCGGTGTGTTGCGCTTTTCTTTCTTCTTCCGTTACAATAGCGCTTTTTAAAATGTCCTGTACTGATTTGGATTTTTCGGTAATCTCACCATCTTCACTCAATTCCATGAAATTATTGACCGTAGGTAAGAAGTGAAGTCGTTGGCCCAATGGTGGACGACATGCTAATAAACCTTTGGTATAAGGATGCTGAGGATTGCTAAAGATATCATAAACAGATCCCTGTTCTACAATTTTTCCTTTATACATAACCACCACCTTATCGGCAAGTTCTGCAATAACACCAAGATCATGCGTAATGAACATAATGCCCATATCATTGTCGCGTTGCAGTTCCAGCATCAGGTCGAGTATCGTTTTCTGTACGGTAACATCCAATGCGGTAGTTGGCTCATCAGCGATCAGTATACTTGGATTGCAACTCATTGCCATCGCAATCATCACACGTTGTTTCTGGCCTCCTGATATTTGATGCGGATAAGTGTCTAATATATCTTCGGGGCGGGGCAACTGTACTTTTTTGAAGAGTTCAAGTGTTTTTGCGCGGGCTTCTTTTTTCGAAATTTTCTGGTGAAGCATGATCGCTTCCATCACCTGGTCGCCACAGGTATAAACCGGGTTCAATGAAGTCATTGGCTCCTGGAATATCATCGCGATCTCATTTCCGCGATACTGGCGCATATCTTTTAAAGTAGCCTTTACCAGGTCAATCGGCCCGTTATTTCTCGAATGATAAATGATCTCACCTGAAGAAATCCTTCCCGGGGGATTAGGAATCAGCTTCATTACAGAAAGTGAGGTAACAGATTTTCCCGATCCTGATTCGCCCACAATACCAATAGTTTCGCCGCGATGAAGTGTAAAGGAAATATTATTAACGGCCTTTACCGTTTCACTTTCTGTTTTAAATTCGGTAACCAGGTTTTTAACCTCTAATAAAACTTCTTTCGCTTGGCTCATATCAGTAGTAGTCAATCTTTATCCGCTCAAAATAAGCAGATTACAAAGCTATTTAATTATAGTAAACTTACAAATTTTGACTGGAAAACGGGAAAAGATTCGACCAAAGCGGCTTTTAATATGACCATATTGGTTTCATAAAGGAGATTCATCCTGCTTGGCAGGAGGCGGAGTTATTTTATCACTGCTTCCCGGTTCAACCTGTTTTTTCTCGCGTTGCTTTTTGTAAATGAAAACGGCAAGAAAGATAAATCCACTCAATAGGATCAATCCCAGGGCACCCCATACAAGGCTTCCGGATGATTTAACAACAACCAGGAATACGATAGCGAATAGGAAAAGGGTTGCTACTTCATTGAAAAGACGGAGTTTGATAGAAGAGAATTTATAAATATCTTTTTTCTGCTGAGCGAATATCACGTGACACTGAATTTGGTAAAGCCATAAGCCTCCAACAAAAATCAGTTTTAATATCATCCAGGGCTGGGCAATGTAAGGCCCGAAATTAGCCAACAGCATCCAGGTTCCAAATACACTCGCGAGTATAGCAGATGGCCAGGTAATTCCAAACCAAAGCCGTTTTTGCATGATCCGGAATTGATTTACCAGGATGCCTCTTTCAGGCTCCTCTTTTTCTGCAGCTTCACGCTGATAAATGAATAAACGAACAATATAAAATAAACCCGCGAACCAGGTAACCACAAAAATAATGTGGAGCGCTTTTACATAATCTAAACTCATGGTTGCAAATGTAGGCAATGTTATGCCATAAGTGTGAGTAGGGAACAAATTTCGTACATTTGGCGGCAAAAATTAAGCTCATGGCACTTAAACCGAAATTCGCAAAGGAATCGCTTACCATAAATACCGAACACGTTTTGCCCAATGATACCAACCATATTGGAAACCTGTTCGGAGGTCGTTTGCTTCAGTGGATGGATATTACCGGGGCTATTGCTGCACAGCGTCATTGCAGAAGGGTTTGTGTAACAGCCACGGTTAACAATGTTTCTTTTAAGCAGCCAATCAAACACAACAGTATAGTTACCCTGGAGGCAAAGGTTTCCCGCTCATTCAATACCAGTATGGAAGTATTTATTGATGTGTTTGTGGAAGACCAGGTAACAGGTGTGCGTACCAAATGTAATGAAGCTATTTACACCTTTGTTGCCATTGACCAGAACGGTTCACCACTTCCGGTACCTGAACTGATACCGGAAACAGAGGACGAAAAAAAACGTTATGATGGAGCTCTCAGGAGAAAGCAGTTAGCGCTTATACTGGCAGGAAGAATGAAGCCGGATGAAGCTACTGAACTTAAAAACCTCTTCCTTCACGACTAAAACCCGTGATTTTAATCACCTTCTTTATTTGGCTGTAAAAGCAGAATTGTTTACTTTTAAAACAACTAATTTCAGCTATGAAAAGGATTTGTATTGCCTTAACTTTTCTTTTTGCGCAAATCTCATTTGCACAAATCAACGATAATTTCGCAGATGGGGATTTTACTGCAAACCCGTCCTGGGCTCCCCTGGCCCCAACCGACTTTGTAGTAACTTCAGGTCAGCTGCAATCAAATAATACAACTGCCAGCAGCACATTTTATATTTCCACACCTTCTGCCTCTTCCAATAACTGTCAATGGGAATTTTTTGTAAACCTTAAATTTGCCACTTCCGGGTCGAATTACGTTGATGCTTACTTAACAGCTGATAATGCAAATCTCGCAGCTGCGGGGCTCAATGGTTATTTTGTAAGAATCGGGAATACTTCGGATGATATTTGCCTTTACAAAAACGTGGCGGGAACGCCAGCTATTTTAATCGATGGTGTAAATTCTACGGTAAGCAGCAGTTCCAATAATCTCATTAAGATTAAGGTTGTCAGGAATGCTACCAACCAGTTTACCATGGAGCGTGATATGACAGGAACAGGTTCTGCTTACGTCAGTGAAGGATCAATAATCGATGCTACTTTTACTACTTCTTCCTTTTTTGGATTCCTGGTCAAACAATCTACCGCAAGTTTTTTTCAAAAACATTATTTTGATGACATTTATGCAGGTCCTATTATTACTGATATAACACCACCGGTAATTTCTTCTGTAAATGTTATCTCATCTACGCAATTGGATGTAACATTCAGCGAAGACCTGGATCCTGCTACATCACAAACCGCTTCGAATTATTTTGTAAACAATAGTGTTGGCAATCCATCAACAGCAGTGTTGGATGGAACGGACAATAAGCTGGTTCATCTTACCTTTCCCACAAGTTTTAATATTGGTTTGCAGAATACTATTACCATCAATGGGGTCCAGGATCTGTTTACAAATGCTACCAGCAATGAAACAGCAACGTTTACTTACATGGTAATTTCGACCCCAACGTTTAAGGATGTGCTCCTCAGCGAAATTATGGTGGATGTTAATCCTGCTCCTGTGGGAGTTCCTGCACGCCAATATATTGAATTGTATAACAGAACTTCGAATTTTTATGACCTCAATGGCTGGCAGTTTAGTGATGGTGTTACTAATGCAACCATCTCTTCATCTTATACGCTTGCTCCCAACTCCTATGTGGTAATTGCGAAAAGCAGTGATACTGCTTTGTTCACCGGAATTACCAAAAA
>DASWXS010000282.1:0-3718 GCA_036405375.1 Bacteroidia bacterium | reverse complement strand
TCTTCTTCTTTTATCCAAAAGATTTCACATTTGTTTGTCCAACTGAATTGCACGCGTTCCAGGAGAAACTTGCTGAGTTCGAAAAACGTAACGTTGCTGTTGTAGCTTGCTCTACAGATACTGAACAAAGCCACTGGGGCTGGTTGCAGGTAGAAAAAAAGAACGGTGGGATCAAAGGCATTACTTACCCTATTGTAGCTGATACTACAAAAACCATTACGAGCAATTTCGATTGTATGTTTGGTGATTATGATGTGAACGAAGAAGGAGAACTGGTTGCTGACGGACCAATGATCGCTTTCCGTGCATTATATTTAATTGACAAGGATGGTAAAGTTCGTCATCAATTAGTAAACGATCTTCCATTGGGAAGAAACGTTGATGAAGCGATTCGTATGGTTGATGCTTTACAGTTCAACGAAGAAAATGGTGAGGTTTGTCCTGCTAACTGGGTTAAAGGAAGCGAAGGGATGAAAGAATCTCATACAGGCGTAGCTGAATATTTAGCGAAACACTAAAAGCTAATGAGCTAATTATATGAAAGCGGAGAGGAAACTTTCCGCTTTTTTTATTGAATGAATGCCCAGATCTCGACTCCGCCTGCCGGTCGCCTGTCTGCCGATAGGTAGAGCAGACATGGCTCGATCGGACACAGCGTTACAAAATCACTTTAATTCTTTCTCTAAAACATCTTTCGGGAAATTGTTTTTCGTATACTGATATGAAACTTCTATCATCTCTTTAAAGTGTTTGGAATCGAAAAGATAAAATTTCTCCAATCCCATGGGTTCAATAAACACATCGCATTTTGCAATGTTCTGTGTTGCGTTTGCCTTAATAAAAAGGTTAAGCGTGCGGTCCATTTTTCCCCAGAAACCAAGGTTCTTATCATAAGGTAAAACCGGATTTACGTTAACTCCAACCAGCTTTTTATTACTTTCGGCGAAAGGTTCAACCGGGATATTGCAGCTTAGCCCTCCGTCTACATAAGGAATATCGTTTATAAAAACGGGGGCAAACACAAAAGGAATGGAACAGGAGGAAATTACACGCTCAATAATACTTCCACTGGAAAACACATGCGGCATACCCGTATTAAAATCGGCAGAAGTAACATAAAAAGGTTTTTGCAGCTGCTCGATGGTTTTGCTCCGAAGATTTTGCTTCAATAGTTTTTCTACCGGCTCCATGGTAAACAGGTTCTCACGAAGTCCCCGGAGGTTTACCTTGTTTTTCAGGTCAGACCAGGAAATAATTTCGATCGCTTCATCAACGGAAAAACCATCGCAGATAAAAGCCCCCACAATACTTCCGGCGCTGGTACCACTAATTGCTGCGGGGCAGATACCCGCTTCTTCCAATGCTTTCAAAACACCTAAATGAGCAACGCCGCGTGCGCCTCCACCGGAAAGAGCAAAGTTTACTTCTGTCATTGGTTTAGTTTATTTGGTTCACAAAACACAAGCGTGACCAACAGCAGCAGCATGCCATAGGTTAGTGTTTTAAAATGATCGTAGTACTCGTTAAAGGTGCCCAATAGTAAATGACTGCTGCTAAGAATAAAAACAATAAAAAGTAAACTGCTCAATACTATTCGTTTTGATTTAAAACCGGTTCCAACATAAGTTGTCCCTGTATTGTAATATTTGTATACCAGGTAAAACAGCAAATAAGTGCCGGCAGGAAAAGCAAAGAAAAACGCATAATGCTGCTGGTGAGGAAAGATCAGTGGTACAACCAAACATAAATAGCTCACCTCATACAACTTGTGTAGTTTACTTGTTGCCGACCTGAAAGGAAGTGTTCTTAAGAACCAGAATGTTCCCAATACCAAAATACCGCGACATATATTAATGATCATGTTCAATTTTTCTATGGATATATCTGCAATGTTCCTTTTTATATGAAGCACATGATTGGCATCGCCCGTGTTTTCTACCAGTAGAGTAGCCAGTAAAGTAGTGAGCGAATGAAAACTTCTCTCTGATGTATCGAGAACGTGTGCGGCATTGGATGGGTTCAGGAGATTCCAGCGTTCAGTGAGCAGAAGTATATTAAAATCATAACCAATGAATAACGTTGGTATAAATAAAAACACAAGAATGAACGCAACAACAAATATTGTCGCTTTCCATTCTTTCCTGTAGATGAGGTAAGGAATAATAATAATGGGTAATAGTTTTATGTCGATTCCCAATGCGATCAAAGCAGCACCCGCTACTTTTTTATCTTTCTCTATAAAAAATAATCCTTCGAGTGTAAGATACAATATACATATGGTAAGCTGCGAGAGATGAAAATTGTCGCGCAGAAAACGGAAAATAAAAACAAAACAAAGAACAGTAAAAACCGCAAGTGCCTTTTTACTCAGCTTTTCCAGGGGAAGCCAGGAAGAAAGAATTTTCCAGGTCCGGTAAACAAAAAAAGTATTTAAAAGAAGCCACAGAAACTTGGCAAGGTATAGCGAAACATAATTCAACGGAGTTAACAGAATGGCAAAAAACACCCCGTAATAATAATGATACCACTGTTGGTACATGATGGTATACACGTTTTTTCCTCCCCATAAATCACGTGATGCAGCAAGAAATATCGAGAAATCACCTTCTCCCCTGGCTTCAAAAGAAATAAAGACCAGGATTAACGCTCCCAGTAAATAATAGCCCCACTTATTCTTCAGGTGTTCTATCATACAAACTATAAAAGTACATATTTACCGTGCTGCACAAACAAAAAAGCCCCGGTTATTTTGAATAACACGGGGCTTCCTTTCTATTTTATTCCCTTAGCAGAATTCGTCGTAAACCATTTTCAGGTGTTCCGCAATCATTTGTGCGTTACGCCCTTCAATGTTATGACGCTCTACAAAGTGAACTAATTCTCCGTTTTTAAATAATGCAATTGCTGGTGAGCTTGGCGGATAAGGAGCGAAATGTTTTCGCGCTTCACCAACTGCATCGATATCAAAGCCTGCAAAAACAGTCGTTAATTTCGAAGGTTTTTTATCTCCTGTTAAACTCATTTTAACTCCGGGGCGGGCAGCTCCTGCTGCGCAACCACAAACGCTATTCACTACCATTAAAACAGTTCCTTCGTTTTTCAACGCTGTGTTTACTGCTTCCGGGGTTGAGCAATCTTCAAAACCTACCGAAGTAAGTTCATCTTTCATTGGTTTTACTATACTCTCTGGATACATGATATTTTTGATTTTAAATTTTTGATTTCTGATGTAAATTACTGTGTTGGTAATCCATCAAACAAAGATACGAAGGAAATGGATGCAAAGCGGTTTTTTAGCTTTTTTAAACCTTTACGAAGGTTTTATTTATCCCGATTAAAAGATACAAAAGTATCTATACCAGTTTGGCAATCCTGGCGGCATTCTTTTGCACATCAAAGTCGGAAAGCAGGTTACGGCGCAATTCCAGCTCCTCTTCCCCAAATTCTTTTTGCATCAGTATCCTGATCTTTTCCAATAATGCTTCTGCGGTGTTGGCCACCGAGCATGCAGGATGCAAGGCTGTTCCGTGCAACATAAGCTCATTAACCAAACAATGTCTTCCGGCAAACAAAGCGTTTAGTAATTTCAGTTTAAGCCCCGTTGCCTGGTGCGTATATAAACAATTTATGTGAGCATTTTTGATCAGGGCCTGAAGCGTTTCGTCATCCGGGTTTTCAATGAGCTCTATATGAGGATATGCTTTTATTTTCTCTTTTA
>DASWXS010000281.1:0-14956 GCA_036405375.1 Bacteroidia bacterium | reverse complement strand
TAATTGCTATGAAAAAAATCATATTTGCTTTTGCCTTTACATTAGTTTGCACATTTGCTAAGGCGCAAACAACTCCATGTTTCCCTGACACAAATTTGTATGTTACAGGAAGTACAGCAATTTCAGTTGCAACAGCCGATTTTAATAATGATGGGTTTAAAGATATTGTTTCCGTGAATCAGAATGGAGGGCATTATATTTTAATGAGTGATGGTGTAACAGGTTTTACTACTACTTTTATTTCGGGAGCTGTAACTCAAAATTATGTGGTTACGGCATTGTTTAATGCCGATAATTTCCAGGATTATGCAATCTCTAATGGAACAGGTGCAGATGTTTATCTTGGGAACGGAGATGGGACTTTTGTAGCTTCACTAAATGCGATTACTTCCGCTTCTGCTTCAAGATCGCTTGCTGCAGATGATTATAATGCAGACGGAATTATAGATATAGCAGTTCTTGAAGCTACAGCGGCGCAGTTTGAAATATTTTTAGGAACCGGGACCGGTGCATTTTCATTGGGAAGCGGGCATGCAACAGGCGCTACCCCAGCAGGAATCATGAGTGGTTATTTTGATTCAGATGCATTTGTTGACCTTGCGATACCTAATTCCGGAAATAATACGCTCTCTGTTTTTTTTGGTGCCGGCGATGGATCTTTTGGAACAGATTCGGTTTTTACAACCGATGCATTTCCTTATTTTCTTTCCCAGGGCGATTATAATAATGATGGTTTTACAGACATAGCAGTAGCTAATTTTGGAGCATCTTCTATCTCTGTATTTTCTGGTACAGGAACAGGAAGTTTTTCTTTGTCCGGAACTCATACTACTGGAGCAAATCCAACAGAGATAGCAAGTGGAGACTTGAATGGCGACGGAAATTTGGATCTTGTGTCTATAGGCCTCGGCAGTAATGTTATTCATATACTAACCGGGGATGGTAATGGTATATTTAATGTTGCTGTTCCCTATGCAGTAAACGGAATCGGGGTTAGTGTTCGTATAGATGATTTGCATAACAATGGTTTGTTGGATATTGTAGCCGGGCATTTGGGCGGAATGGGAGTAACTGTTCTCACCAATCAGCTTCCTGACGTCTCTATTACTGCTACTCCGGCCAGTAAAGTATGCGCCGGAGATTCAGTAAAATTAACTGCTATTGGTGCCCATACTTATACATGGAGCCATGGAATTGAGAATGATGAGTATTTTACTCCCGGTGCAACTGCAACTTATACAGTTGTCGCGCTCGATACAATCACAGGTTGTTCTTCACTGCCGGGAACCAAAACCATTACTTATTATCCTTTGCCGGATATCGGTGTAAGTGTTACTCCAAATGATACGGTGTGTTCAGGTGAGCAGATCACATTAACCGGAACAGGCGGATTGTCTTATACATTTACTGCCGGAGTTAATGATGGTTCACCTTTTAATATAGATTCTACGCAAACTTTTACAGTAACCGGGCAGGATGCCGCATTTTGTTCTAACACAGATAGCATTAAAATTGTGGTAAGATCGCTTCCGGATATAGGAATTTCTGCTACTCCAAATGATACAGTTTGTACGGGCGATGTGGTAACGCTTAACGGAACAGGTGGTGTAAGTTATGTGTTTTCCGGAACAGTAGCAGATGGCCTGCCTTTCCAGGTTGATTCTACTGCAATGTACACTGTGATAGGTGAAGATGCTTTTCATTGCTTTAATATTGATAGCATCCAAATCGTTGCTGAAATCTGTGTTGGATTGAATGAATTGGTAACTGAAAATGCTATTCATATCTATCCTAATCCTGCTGTTTCTGTAGTGAATGTTTCAAACCTTGAAAAAGGAGACCAGTTGATTATTGCAGACATGATTGGCAAAAATGTGATTGTTTTGAATGCAACTGATTCAAGTGAAATAATCAATATTTCCGAACTTCATCCTGCATTATACCTGGTTCATCGTATCCATAATGGTCAAAGATCAGTTTCAAAGCTGATCGTCCGTTAATTCTTCGGAATACTGAATTTATAGCTTATCCTGCCTTTATTTTTGGTACTTTTGCAGTCTTTAAAACTCCAGGATTTCCCATGAACTTACTTTCGGTAGAAAATATCAGCAAAACATACGGTGCAAAAGTTTTATTCAAAAAAATATCTTTCGGGATTAACTATGGTGATAAAGTAGCACTTGTTGCAAAGAACGGAAGCGGGAAAACAACTATTATGAATATCCTGAAAGGACTGGAGATTCCTGACGAGGGAAATGTAGTTTTTAAAAAAGATATTAAAGTTGGTTTTCTGGAACAGGAGCCAAAATTAAGAGGTGGTAACACTATTATCGAAGTTTTATTGAGTGCCGAAAATCCTGTTTCCAAAGCATTAAGAGAGTACGAAGAAGCATTAAATGCTCATATGAATGATCCGATGAGCGAAAAAGCCGCTGATCGTCTGGATGCCGCTACCAATGAAATGACCCTGTTAAATGCGTGGGATGCCGAAGTGCGAATGAAAACCATTGCAGGCAAACTGGGTTTAAATAATTTTGAGCAGGAAGTAAAAACACTTAGCGGAGGACAACGAAAACGTTTAGCTTTGGCTTGTTTGCTGTTGAATGAACCTGATCTCTTAGTATTAGATGAGCCAACGAACCACCTTGATATAGAAATGATCGAATGGCTGGAGCATCATTTGGATACGCAGGTAAAGAGCTTATTATTGGTTACGCATGATCGTTATTTCCTCGATGAGATCTGTAACCAGATCATTGAGATCGATAACAAACAGTTATATCATTACAAAGGAAACTATCAATATTATGTAGAGAAAAAAGCCGAACGTATATTGAACGAGGCTTCTGAGATAGACAAAGCAAAGAATTTATACCGTCGCGAATTGGAATGGATGCGCAAAATGCCGAAAGCGCGTACTACCAAATCAAAATCGCGGATCAATGCCTTTTATGACGTAGAAGAAAAAGCAAAGCAGCGCAAGGCAGATCAAAAGATCGATCTGAGTGTGAAAATGTCGCGACTGGGATCTAAAATTCTTGAATTGATCAAGATCTCTAAATCATATGGTGACAAACACATTCTCGATCCGTTTTCATATACTTTTAAAAACGGTGATAAAATAGGTTTGGTAGGAAAAAATGGAAGTGGTAAAACAACTCTTCTTAATATTATTCTTGGCACAGAACCGGCTGATAGCGGTAAGATACAAACCGGTGAAACAGTTATATTTGGTTACTACTCCCAGATGGGAATGGTAATTCCTGAAGATAAACGTGTGATCGAGATCGTAAAAGATTATGGTGAGTTTATTCCCCTGGCTAATGGTACTACACTCAGTGCGTCGCAGTTATTAACCCGTTTTAATTTTCCCCCTGATGTGCAGTTTGGTTTTGCATCCAAGTTAAGCGGAGGAGAAAAGCGTCGTTTATACCTGATGACCATCTTGATGAAGAATCCGAATTTCCTTATCCTGGATGAGCCGACGAACGACCTGGATATAGAAACATTACAAACCCTGGAGGATTTCCTGGTTGACTTTGGAGGATGTGTGTTAATTGTTTCCCACGATCGTTATTTCCTCGATAAAATCATTACGCAGGTTTTTGCATTCCAGGGCGACGGCACCATGAAAGATTTCCCGGGCAATTACACGGAATATCGTAACTGGCAGGATGAACAGGAAGAATTGAAAAAAGAAGAAGCAAAGCCGAAAGTTCAGGTAGAAGAAAAACCTGTAGCTGAAACAAAAGTTGTCTCTGCTCCTGCTAAACAAACAAAAAAACTTAGTTATAAAGAGCAGAAGGAGATTGAAGATTTGGAAAAAGATATCGCTCAACTGGAAGAGGATAAAAAACAACTGAGTGAAGAATTATCTTCTGGGGCACTTGATCACAAAGAACTATTGGATAAAGGATATAAACTTCAGCAAATTGAAGATGCGCTCGAAACTAAATCCATGCGCTGGTTAGAGCTGCAGGAAAAGATGGAAGCATAATGAATTATAGTTATTTTGCTGATTATAGTTTTCTTTCCTTCAGCAACCGGCTAAGTTTTGTTTCAGACTCTCCGAATAAAGTTTAAATTAGTGTTCTGTAACAATCCCGTGATGTGAAACTACACTTTTTATATATTTTAATTGTTGTTTCAGTACTCTTGTCTCCTTACAATGGCTATTCTGGAAGTGCGAAACCATTATTAGACAAGGGCTGGGCTGCTCTTGTGAAAGATAACGATGTGGAAGCATTAAAATACTTTGAGCTTGCTTTCGAAAAAGCATCTGATGAAAATAACAGAGAAGAGAAAGCACTTGCACTTTTTAATATTGGGATCTGTTATTATAGTGTAAGTTATACCAAAGGTTTGGAATACGCATCAAAATCAATGGCTGAATACAAACTACTGGAACCTAAAGATCCCAAAAAAGCCCTGGAAGGAAGAAGCAGATGCTTGCAATTAATTAGTACCATAAAGAGCAGGCAAGGGAAATTCGAAGAAGCCATTTCGCTGAGCAAACAGGCAATGGGCGGTTTTCCTTTAGAGAAAGATTCTACCGGGACGCTTGCATTGATATATAATAGTTTGGGTGTTGCCTACAATAAATTAGCTAAACCCGACTCCTCGGAATATTATCATCGTCTTGCATTAAAAGAAAACGAGCTCACAAAAAACCTGGTATACCTGCCGGGATCTTTAATTTATGTGGCGGAAATTGAGCTTGGCAAAGGCAATAAGGAAAAAAGCCGGGACTTGTATTCCAAAGCGCTGGCGATTTCGGATAGTACAGGCAACAGGCAGGGGCAATCTTCTTCGTTGCTGGGAATAGGTAAGTGGCATCTTAGGTTTGGTAAAGATGTTTTAAAAGCTGAATCTTTTTACCAGGAAGCAAAACAAATAGCTTCAGGTCTTAGTGATAAATCGTTTTATATTAAATGCCTGCAGCAATTTATTGAATTGAAAAAACAAACGGGCGATTTTAGTAAGGCGCTGCAATATGAAGAAGAACTGGGATCGTTAAAAGACTCATTAAATACCTGGGAAAAACAAAGAGCTGTACAAAGCCTGGAAGTTCAGTTCAATGTTGCTGAAAAAGACCGTTTACTGAAACTGGCTCAAAAGGAAAAGGACGTTACCCGGCTTTCTAATTATTTATTGTGGGGAGCTATTTTGTTTGTGATCATTATATCATTGGGAGTAATTATTTTCCTGAAAAGGATCAATGCGCGTGATAAGATCCTGCTCAAAACAAAGGAAGAGCAATTGCTTACAAAAGAAGCGTTGGTAGAAGCAATAAAGGAGCAGCAACGGATAAAGGAACAGCAGCTTAAGAATGAAATTGAGTTCAAAGAAAGCCAGCTGAGTGCGATGACCCTTCAAATGTTTCAGAAAAATGAGCTGATGCAGGAATTAAAAGAGCAGCTGGAAAAAAACAAAGAAGCTGCAAACGATGCCTCGCTGAATAAGATCATTAATAAAGGGTTCAATCACGATAAAGAGTGGCAGGATTTTAATAAGCACTTTGAAAGTATAAATAAAAACTTTTATGCTCACCTGAAACAGGCGTATCCGGATATCAGTCCTAATGATCTCCGTTTATGCGCGCTCATAAAATTAAATCTGTCAATAAAAGAAATGGCCGGTATTTTAAACATTTCGCCCGACAGTGTTAAAACAGCGCGTTACCGCCTGCGTAAAAAACTGCAACTCAATACAGAAGACAATCTTACGGAGTTTATTCTTTCCTTGTAAGAATTACAGTGTCTACTTCAAAATCACGCTATTAGCTGCCTTGTCTACCTCATGTCTACCTGGAATTTTAGGACTGCCTATCCTTCGATCGTAATTTTGTAATGTGAATGAATAAGGAAAATCGTTCAGGAATGTTGAATTTAAAAATCAGGATTATGAAAAAACTAGTATGTATTGTTTTACTGACCATAGCTGGCCTTAGTGCAAAGGCCCAGGTTCCCAACAGCGGGTTCGAGGATCTCAATCAGAATAATAACACAAGTCATTGGGGAGAAGCTCATTTATTGGTGTTTTGGGTAGATACGAATGGCGTTTTTCATGGAGATTCCATTATGTACGATGAACCTTATGGCCGGCTTTATTTTCCTACAACCGATGCGTACCAGGGAAATTTCGCACTTGAATTGAGAAATGCTTTTAATTATACAAGCAATCAGCCAATGGTAGGACGTGCAGCCGTAAACCAGGACGAAAGCGATTATTCGGCATTTGGTGGACCATGGATACCAGTTACAACCCAGCCTACGGAGCTTAGTTTTTATTATAAATTCTTCCCGCAAAATGGTGATGTAGGCTCGGCCTCTTTAATTGTAAATGACAGTAACGGAACCCAGATCGGAAGTGCGGTTATTGATATTACTACAGCAGCCAGTTCGTACACTTATATTTCTACCCCGGTTGTTTATACAGAATCATCGCCTGCTGCGTTTATCACCCTGGAGTTTCGTAATTCAAAAGATGGTACGCCCGTTACTTTTGGAACAAGGATGCAGATTGATGAAGTGGATCTTCACGCTGTTGGATTAAAACCGGTGAGCATGGATGAATCTTTATTTAGCTGTTATCCTGTTCCGGCTACAGATAATTTGTCAATCAAAACGAAAACTACTATTGAAGAAGCGGAGATAGAAATTTATGATCCTTCGGGCAAATTAGTATTGACGAAGAAACATGTCTTTGGTGAATCAATGCAACTGGATGTTTCTGCACTCGAAGAAGGCGTCTATATTTTAAAGATAAACAGGGGAAAAGAAGTGGTAACCAAACGATTTGTAAAACAATAATTTTAAAGGCCTGTTGAAGTACAGGCCTTTTTTATGGTTCTTTTCTGAGTTTGTTAATGCGTTCGTTTGTTTTATGATTCAGGGTAGAGATCCTTTCGATCCTGTAATTTTCGAATCCATGCTCATGTACTTCGAGTAAATCGTCGTATGGTCCGCGGGAAGAGATCAGCTTCACAAATATCGGGGCAGTTTCTAATGCAATAAATAAAAACATCAGGAAGATATTGGCGAAATTGATCGCTGTGCTTTCTGCGCTTAGTTTCCATAATGCATCGATGCGTGCAGCCAAACCATCATATTTATCAATGTTTGGTTTTTGTTTCGAAAACTCCAGTTCTCTTAATTCAGTTAACCGCTTGATGTCTTTTTCGTACTGATCAATTTTTGCATTGTTGCGTGCTACCGTTTTGCCCAGGTCGGCAACAGCTTCGTTTAATTGAGCTTCTTTTTTCTTCGCGTTTGTTCCAATGCCCGGAATTCCTGTTGTGCCCGATGTTTTTTTTCCGAAACGCTCAAAGTCATATTCTTTCTGGGTTTGATCCCTGAATGTTTCTTTTGTTTTGATTTCTTTCTTCAGGATCTCAATTTTATTTTCCAGTTCTGTTATCTCCGGGAATCCTTTTTTAATGATATCCTTTGCTTTGATTGCTTCTTCACTTTTTTTCTCATCCAGTTTGCGGTTGATTTCTTTCTCAAACATCTTTAGCTCGAGTGGTTTCGAAATCACAACAGCAAGCAGCGTCGCAAGTATAATGCGTGGTATAGCAATCCTGAATTCGTGCCAGAGCTTGTTGCGTTTTTTTATGCTGCTTACAATAAAACGGTCCAGGTTAAAGATCATAGCTCCCCACACAAACCCGAAACCAATAGCGTACCCTATTGAGTCAAATATGGTGTATAATGCATAACCGGCAGAGATAGCCGCAAGTAAGCCTGTAAATAGTACAGTTGCACCAATGCCTGTATATTTGCTTGATTCGGTTGGACAACGTTTTAATAAGCTGCGGTTGGCGCCCGCACAAAACCAAAAAAAATCCCTGATCGAGTTCATTGAACTTCATTTAAGTGAATAAATTCCCGTAAAGTTTTTGGTTACGGAGCGAAACTACAAATAATAACGGAGGATATATATTGTTTATACATTTTTTTTGTGATTTATGAATAATTGGGGAATCGAAGGTTTATGTAATACCTTTATCAGAAACTTTCCTGCACTGAAAAACTCATCACATATCAAAAGTGTTCCCATTCATCCCGGAACGAAAGCCGGGCGTATCCTGGTGATCCGCCTCCAGGCAACAGGAGATGTAGTGATTATGCTGCCATATATCCAAAACCTTCGCAAACAATTGCCGGATGATACAATTATCGATCTGCTGGTTAGAGAAGAATGTAAGGAAATTCCGGAAGGGCTTAATTTATTTGATTCTGTTTACGTACTTGGCGGAGGCAGGAATACAAAAAAGCAACTGCTTCATTTTTTACTCTTATTGCCTAAGTTGCTTTACCAGCGATATGATGTATTGTTGGATCTGCAAAATCATCGCTTGTCAAAAGTGATGAGGAAACTGTTGGGGATCAAATTTTATTCTGTTTTCGATCGTACTTCAAACCATTATGCCGGCGACAGATACAAAAATACGATCAATGCGGTTGGATTGCCGCAAGTGCAATTCGAGATGATCCAAACGATCAAACCGGAAGATGGTATCAAAGTGATGAATAAGTTTGGCTTATCAAAAGAGCATTTTTACATTGTTATAAATCCGGGAGGAGCATTTGCAAACCGGAACTGGGACCTTAAAAATTACGTGGAGTTTTGTAAGTTGTGGCAACAGGAGCAAAATTCAAATGTGAAGTTTCTGCTGATCGGAATTTCAAAGATCAGGGAACAGGCCAGGTATTTGAAGAGTGAATTGGGAGAACTGATAATCAATCTTGTTGATAAAACCTCGCAAATGGAGGCATTGACGTTGCTGAAAATGGCAAACCTGGTAGTTTCGGAAGATTCGGGGTTGTTGCACATGAGTTATATCGTTGGTACTCCTTCGGTTGGAATTTTAGGATCTACCCGCAACGATTGGACGAATCCTAATCTGCCGCATACTTTGTTCTTTAATTCGGCAGATCTGCCTTGTGGAGATTGTATGCTTGAACAATGTATACACAAGGAAGCACTATGCTTAATAAGAGTGGCACCAGGGGATGTAGTGAACTCGGCGATTAATTTGTTAAATCTGGGGGTAAAAACCGGGTTTTGACCGAATCTGAATTTCGTTAAAAGTTGCTTAGCTGTTAAAATTTTATAAATTTGTGTGTTTTAAACCGTTGTAGTTATATGCGCAAATTAGCACTGACGGCAGTCACTATCCTCTTATCTACTTTTCTTGCGACGTCGCAGGTAGATACCGTGTTCTGGTTCGCTGCCCCCGATGTTTCATCCGCCACAGGACAGGGTGATTTCCCCGTTTTTTTAAGATTTATCACGTACAATAACGCAACTGACATAACTGTGAGCATCCCTGCCAACGGTAGTTTTACTCCTCTTACACTTAACATGTCTGCAAATGCTGTGGATAGTATAAATATGACCTTTTACCTGGCTTCCATTGAGAACACAACGGCCAATGTTGCCGCCAATAAAGGGATAAAGATATCTGCTACGCACCCGATAGGAGCAATGTATGAATTGCGCGCGCCAACAAATCGGGAGTATGTATCCCTGAAAGGAACTAAAGCAATGGGTACTGATTTTTATACCCCGTTCCAGACTTTTTGGGCCTCAGGATCAACTTCTCCGCAATCTTTCTCTTCCATTGACATTGTTGCCGCGGAGGACGGAACAACTCTTTTGATCACTCCAAGAACCGCAGTTATAGGTTCTCACCCGGCTAACACATCTTATTCGGTTGCATTAAATAAAGGACAAACCTACAGTGTGCGTGATACAAACCGGACTGCCGCAACAACGCTGGCAGGATCTATTGTTTCCTCCAACAAACCGGTTGCCTTAACCCTTTTCTCAGGAGCTTTGAATCAGTCGGGTGCATTGAGCTGCCTTATGGACCAGATAACCAATTCAAGTTATGCGGGCACTGACTTCGTTATCAGGAAAGGGCGCGGAAACAATGAAAGAGTATATGTTCTTGCTACCCAAAATAATACCAGTATTGATTTTCGCGGTGCCTCAACTGCTAATACCGTAAGCAGCTGGAGCGAAACAAAAGAGTATATTCTTGCTGATACTGTTACGTATATTAAAACCACAAAACCGGTTTATGTATGGCACGTTTCCGGTTTCGGAAATAAAATGAGCGCGGCCCAGGTTCCGAATGTATATTGCGCCGGCACATATAGCACTGCGGTTACACGCACCAATTCAGATTCGTTTGCATTGGTTCTTTACATACGTAATGGTTTCCAGAACCAGTTTAAACTAAACGGAGTTGCTTCCCGAATCCCTGCTTCAGCCTTTGCAGTTGTTCCCGGAACTTCAGGCGAATTCGTTTGCGCACGGATATTTTATTCAGCAGATAGTATACCCGCTAAGTCGCGTGTACTTGTAACCAATTCAGGAGATATATTTGGACTTGGTGTTATGAGCGGGAACCAGGCCACAGGAAGTGCCTATGCCTATTTCTCTGAATTTAATTCCTACCCGTTTGTTAATGCCGGAGCTAATGGTGTAGTATGTGCGAATAAAACGATTTCACTTAACGGGCTTGTTGGTGGTGGATCTGTTACAGGCACCTGGAGCAGTAGTGGCTACGGAACTTTCCAGGCAGGGAATACAGCCCTCGCCAATACTTATATTCCGAGTGATCTTGATACTGCAATCAGTCCGGTCCAGATTATTCTTACATCAACCGGACCATGCCCGGTAAGAAAGGATACTTTGTTGCTTGATGTTTCTCCCCGTCCAATTGTAAGCGCTTCTACCGATCAGCTGATTTGTGCCAACAATGGTGTGGTTAACCTGAACGGATCGGTGCAGGGTGCATCTTCTACAGGTTCATGGGCATCAAATGGAACCGGATCATTTACCTCAGGCAATACACTTTTAAACGGAACCTACCAGCTGAGCTCAGGCGATACTGCGTTGGGTACTGTTCAGTTTATATTAACGGCCACCAACATAGGAACCTGTGATGCCGAAAGCGATACTATGATTGTTACAGTGACAGAAGCGCCTCAGGTAGATGCCGGTGTTGCTTCGGTTAGCGTTTGTTCCAATAACCCTGATGTTGCATTAAGTGGTATTGTTACCGGGTCTACTTCAACCGGAAAATGGACAACCCCGGGAACAGGTATCTTCACACCTAACAATGTACTTTTAAACACAACTTTCCAGCCGAGCCAGGCAGATGTGATTGCGGGGCAAACATTGGTATACCTTACTTCAACAAACAATGGAAATTGTTTACCGGTAAAAGACAGTATCAGGGTATTGTTTACGCCCTCTCCATATGTGGATGCAGGTAGTAACGGATTTACCTGTTTTAATAATCCTAACATAAATCTTTCGGGTTCAATAAGCGGGGCCACTACAACAGGTGTATGGTCGGGTGGAACCGGAAGTTTCAGTCCGGATAGTTCCAATCTTCTTACAACCTATATACCAACGGCTGCAGAGATTGCCCTGGGTTCAATAACACTAACACTGACGTCTACAAACAATGGGATGTGTAAAGCAGATAGTGATTACGTGAAAATAGATTTTGTACAATCACCGTTCGCCAATTTTTCTGCCAATAATGTGTGTTTGGGAACAACTACTAATTTTATTGACTTTTCTTTACAAGGGTTCGGATCTATTTCGCAGTGGCTCTATGATTTTGGAAACGGAGTTACTTCAGCACAGGCAAATAATTCATACACTTACCCGGCGCCGGGAAGTTATACTGTAAAACTGATAGTAACTTCTACTGTAGGTTGCAGCGATACTGCTCAACGTATTATAAAAGTAGCGCCGGTTCCGCAAGCTAATTTTACAGACACTTTAACCTGTTCAGGTTTATTTATTTTTGATCATTTCACAGATCTTACCACTATTGCGGCACCGGATACAATTGCCCAGTGGTATTGGGATTTTGGTGGAGCAGGGGCAAGCACATTGCAAAACCCTTCTAATGTATATTCAAATGCGGGTAATTACCAGGTTACATTAATTGCTACCAGCAATAGCGGATGTACAAACAGTGCGGTTCAGCTTGTTAATATTCCGGTAAAGCCACATGCATCTTTCTATTATAATACAACTCCCGGATTCAACGTGGGAGCTACTGTAAATTTCCTTGACTCATCTTCACACGCTGTATATTACTCATGGGTATTTGGAGACGGAAATCTCAGCACAGAAATCAATCCAACTAATATCTATTTCCAGAACGGAACATTTAATGTTACCCATGTTGTAAGTGATAGTATAGGATGTTCGGATACTGCAAGAGCAACTATTATTATTACTACTGTTTCGAATGAGATTACACAATTGATTCCTAATGCTATTTCCCCTAACGGTGATGGAAAAAATGATGTGTGGAAGCTCCCATTCGTTGATTTGCTTTATCCGAAGGCAGAAGTAGAGATTTACAATGTGTGGGGGCAGAAAATATTTGAATCAGTTGGCTACCAGTCGGCCTGGGACGGTACATACAGAGGAGAACCTCTGCCGATGGGGAACTATTATTATATCCTCAACTTAAATGATCCGAAACAAACGGAAATATTTAAAGGTGCAATTTTGTTGGTTAGATAAAATTACCAGACAGTATGAAAAAAATTATATATATAAGTTTGTGTTTACTGATCATAGTTTGCGCAGTAAATACATCCCGCGCGCAGCAGTTGGGTATCTTCTCCAACTACATGCTGAATGATTATTATTATAATCCTGCGGTGGTAGGTTCAAAGGAAATCACCATAGCAAATATCAGTTATCGTAACCAGTGGTCAGGATTTACTGATGCTCCCAAATCGTATATGGGAAGTGTTTATGGTTCTTACCAGGGCAAACGTAAGATCGGATTGGGAGGAACAATTCTCAGCGACAAATCGGGTCTTATGCAACGTACCGGCGGTTATTTTACATATGGTTATCATTTTGACCTGAATAAAAGTAAATCACTTCGTTTGGGATTAGGTTTGTCTGCAGGATACATACAGTATCGTTTGCGACTTTATGATGCAAGGGTTATTGATAACGGAGATGATATGTTAACAGGAAATGTATTGAGTACCGGGGCTTTTGATGCTAATACCGGACTTTATCTTTATCACGACAAATTTTTTATCGGTGTTTCAGGCAATCAATTGTTGAATTACAAACTTCCTTTCGAAAATTCGAACAGCAGGTTAAAACCACACGTGTATGGAATTGCAGGATTCAATTTGAAATTTGGTGGCGAGAAGGAAAAGAAAAATGAGATTCAGCCGTCTGTATTGGTGAGAACATCTAATAGAAATACCACTTATCAATTCGATGCAAGTTTAAAATATACTTATAACAAGTCTTTTTGGATTGCAGCAACCTACAGAACAGAATCGGCTGTTTGTGCACTGATAGGTTTTAAATATAAAGACAGGTTTAATGTTGCATATTCTTACGATTATGCATTGAATAAGATCAACCGGTATTCAGTGGGCTCACACGAATTCTGGCTAAGTTATACCTTATCGAAGAAAAAACGTAACCTCGAAAAGGAGGAAGAAGAACTGGACAACAGCGTTCAACAATTGTATAAGCAACAGCAACAACAAAAGAAAGAAGAAGATGAGAAAAAATAAAATATTAATCCCGTTTTTGTTTCTAGTACTGGCTTTATCTCCCGGGTTAAAAGCGCAGATAGATACTGTTTTCTGGTTTGCGTCGCCATGGGTTACTCCCGATCATGCTGATAATAAACCAATGGCATTTCGTATTTCCTCTTTTGGGCAATTGACCACTGTTCGTATACAGCAGCCTGCGTCTACGTATGATACTACTTTTACTATTGCGGCTAATTCACTATTCTCAAAATTCCTTACCCATTTGCACAATGCGGGTCGTGTTGAAACAAAACCTAATAATACAGTTAAAAATACGGGTTTCAAAATAACTTCTGATTTTCCCATTACTGTCGTGTACGATTTTCTTTCCAGTGGGAACAACCCGGAAACCTATTGTTTAACAGGCCAAAACGGTATGGGAACTGAATTTGTTACACCTTTTCAAAATAAGTGGGCCAGTCAGGTATTTACAGTTGGTAACGATAATAATAACGATGGATGGGATGATTCGGATCGTAATCATGACGGAATTGTGGAACAGCCTTATCAGCAAATCAATATTGTGGCAACAGCTCCTAACACTACAGTGTGGATCACTCCTAAATGTCCTGTAAAAGGAGGGCATCCTGCAGGAGTTACTTATTCTGTTACCTTAAACGAAGGGCAAACATTTACGGTAGAGAATGCCGCACAAAACACAAATACTGCAGGAAGAAGTCTGAGCGGAACAATTGTTGTTTCCGATAAAGATATTTCAATAACAGTAAGTGATGATTCTGTTAATCCTGCTCCTGCTGGTTGTTACGATTTAATGGGAGAACAAATCGTTCCAACTGATGTGATCGGGAAAGAATATATAATGAACAAAGGTAACGTGTATAGACCAACTGGCACACCGAGTGTGAATGTTCGTGATTATCTTTTTGTAGTAGCTACCGAAAACTTTACTACTGTTACGCTCAATGATGGTACCACTACTACAACAATATTGCTAAACCAGGGTGAAACGTATAATCAGGATATGACCCAACCTCTTATGCATGTTATTGCAGATAAAAATATATACCTGATCCACTGAAGCGGTTATGGTTGTGAATTGGGAGAAGCTTTGCTTCCTCCTTTAAACTGTTCCGGATCAGGGCAGGTAAATTTTACCCGTACTGCTACTGATGTTGATGCAGAATTCCTGCTTAATGTGCTTTGCCATGCGGGTGATGAAGGTTCATTTACTTTAAATGGAAGCACAACGTTATTACCGGCAAGCTCTTTTACAGTAGTTCCGGGAACAGGTGGTGCGTGGATGGGAGCGCAAAAACAATTTACTACGGCTGAAATTCCTTTGTTTGCAACCAGTTCGATTACTAATTCAACAGGTT
>DASWXS010000280.1:0-4108 GCA_036405375.1 Bacteroidia bacterium | reverse complement strand
GACTCTATTAGTTGCTGAATCGACCAGTATATTTCCTGGTTTTAAGTCACGATGCACTAGTTTATGCTGGGAATGCAGTTCTGTCACACCCATTAAGATTCCACTTACTATTTCAAGACTTTCTTTTGAGGAGATGTGCTTATTTTCAATTTGCCACTGTAAATCCCCGCCAGGAATCTTTGGGGTTAAAAAATATGCAAAGTTCGGCGGGACAAATCTAACATCATAAAGTTGTAGAATATTATTATGCTTTATAGATTTTAAAATAACAGCCTCTTCAGTCTCGTCGTAATTTGGATTGGCCCAATAGAATTTCATTACGATTTCATCATTCAGCTTTTTTCGTTTGCCAAAATATACTTCTCCATTGAGACCACGGCGAATATATTCTGTAGCTTCAATGTCGGGGTTATTTCTTACAAAATCTCTTATAGACTTCACACCATCTTCGTCGCGTAAATCATCCATGGCAATTAATTGAAGTGTAAAAAATGTGCTAGATCAAAGGCGTCTTGTTGGTAAACAAGTTTAGCATTGGGAGCAGCGTCATTTTTTTTATAGAAAGCCGTCAAGGTCTGAGGCCAAATGATTTCTACATCTTTTTTAGAATATAGTTGTATTATCCCTTCCAGTTTAAATGATGTTGGAGATGGGGCTCTAAAGCCTTTGGCTTTAGCATTCCTAGCTATTATTCCTATTCTGTCAGGATTGATGTTGTCGAAAGCACTATTTATTTGATCTCTAAATTGCCTTACGTGACTAATATTATTTGGATCGGGCATGTCGAGTTTAATACATTCGTTTGTTTGACTAATGTTTCCATGCTCATTGCTTTCTAGAACTACAATAGTAGCTTCATTAGATTGTATCTGGATTCCAATAGTTTTCATAGGTTTTCTTTGATAAAAAAAGCGAACCTTCCGATTCGCTCTTTTTTATGTTTGTTTTCCTTCTTAAGATCCGCAAGCCTCACATGCATCCGGGTTATCCAGTGAACATGCTAATTGTGCCTGTTGCTCTTCGAAACTTAATACGTGTGCTTGCCCACGCTCGATCAGCAAAGTGTCTTCGTTTCCAAGAACCTGTACGGTTGGTTGCTGCAATGCATTTTGATCAACTGTGAACTTGATAGCATCAGCAGCAGCTTTTGTACGTAAGTAGTACATACCTGTTTTTAATCCTGCTTTCCAGGCATAGAAGTGTGCAGAAGATAACTTAGCAAAGTTCGCATCCTGGATAAACAGGTTCAACGACTGGCTCTGGCAGATATAAGCACCACGATCAGCAGACATATCGATCAGTGAACGTTGTTTGATCTCCCAAACTGTTTTGTAAATATCCTTGATGTTTTGTGGAACCTCATCGATATTCTGAACTGATCCGTTAGAAGCGATGATCTTGTTTTTCAGATTCTCATTCCACAATCCTAATTTCACTAAATCTTTCAATAAATGTTTGTTCACTACTACAAACTCTCCTGACAATACACGGCGTGTGTAAATGTTTGAAGTGTATGGTTCGAAACACTCATTGTTTCCTAAAATCTGGGATGTAGAAGCAGTTGGCATAGGAGCAACCAATAAAGAGTTGCGCACACCATGTTTCATTACTTCTTCACGAAGGATATCCCACTCCCAACGGCTGCTTGGAGTTACATTCCACATATCGAACTGGAAGATACCTCTTGAGATTGGAGAACCTGCGAATGTTTCGTAAGGTCCTTCAGCTTTTGCAAGGTCTTTACTTGCAGTCATTGCTGCATAGTAAATAGTTTCGAAAATATCTTTGTTGATCTGGCGAGCCTCTTCACTTTCGAATGGATAACGAAGCATGATGAATACATCAGCCAAACCTTGTACACCTAATCCGATAGGACGGTGACGCATGTTGCTGTTTCTTGCTTCAGGAACCGGGTAGTAGTTACGGTCGATGATCTTATTTAAATTTTTGGTTGCAGTGTAAGTAACCTCGAATAATTTCTGGTGATCCACCACTCCTTTTTCCAAATCAACAAAGCGTGGTAATGCGATTGAAGCCAGGTTACAAACCGCGATTTCATCAGGAGAAGTATATTCAAGAATTTCTGTACATAAGTTCGAAGACTTGATGGTTCCCAGATTTTGCTGATTGCTTTTACGGTTAGCAGCATCCTTGTACAACATATAAGGATTTCCGGTTTCGATCTGTGATTCGATAATAGTAGCCCATAATTCACGTGCAGGAATTTGTTTGCGGAATTTTCCTTCAGCTTCGTATTTTTCGTACAATGCTTCGAACTTCTCACCCCATGAATCTCCTAAACCAGGACACTCGTTCGGGCACATTAAACTCCACATTCCTTCAGCTTCCACACGTTTCATGAACAGATCCGGGATCCAAAGTGCAGTAAATAAATCACGTGCACGTAATTCTTCTTTACCATGGTTTTTACGGATATCAAGGAACTGGTAAATATCAGCATGCCAAGGCTCAAGGTAAACAGCGATAGAACCTTTACGTTTTCCACCTCCCTGGTCAACGTAACGTGCAGTTTCGTTGAATACTTTCAGCATCGGGATAATTCCGTTTGAAGTGCCATTTGTCCCTTTGATATAAGAACCTGTAGCACGTACATTGTGGATGCTTAAACCGATACCGCCAGCGCTTTGAGAGATGCGTGCGCTTTGCTTCAATGTATTGTAAATACCTTCGATGCTGTCGTCCTGCATTTGCAATAAGAAGCAAGAGGACATCTGGGGTTTTGGAGTACCAGCGTTAAATAATGTTGGAGTAGCGTGTGTAAACCAACGCTCGCTCATTAAGTTGTAAGTTTCGATAGCAGAAGCGATATCCTCTTTGTGTATACCAACAGCCACACGCATAATCATGTGTTGAGGACGCTCAGCAACCTGGTTGTTCATCTTTAATAAGTATGAACGCTCTAATGTTTTAAACCCAAAATAATCGTACCCAAAATCACGATCATAAATGATGGTTGAGTCAAGGATCTGTGCGTTCGCCGTTACGATCTCGTAAACATCTTCAGCGATCAAACGTGCAGACTGACCTGTTTTAGGGTCGATGTAATTATAAAGCTCTTCGATGGTTTTCGAAAATGACTTTGTAGTGTTCTTATGCAAGTTAGAAACTGCTATACGAGACGCCAATAACGCATAGTCAGGATGGTTGGTAGTTAACGAAGCTGCAGTTTCAGCAGCAAGGTTATCCAACACGGTAGTTGTAACACCATCGTATAATCCTTCAATTACCTTCATGGCAACTTTAACAGGATCAACATGTGCAGGCTCTAAGCCATAGCAAAGTTTTTGAACGCGGGCTGTGATTTTGTCGAATTTAACCGACTCGGTGGTGCCATCTCTTTTTACAACTAACATAGGTATACTTTTTTTGGGTTTGGGTTTCTTTTCTTTACCAGGGATCTCAAATGCAATTTACTGCCTCAAAACCCGGTTTAGATTTTTTTAAATTTTTTTAATTAACAATCGCTTTTTAATTACTTTATATATTCTTTACATGATTGATTATGAGGCTACTAGTTCCTGACGAGAAAGAAATCCTCGTTAAAATTTAGGAGCATCAAGGTCAACGGCTAAAAATCTTCGTCCAGTTTAAACACATTGTTTGTTTCGCTTTTCCCCATAACGCCTGCTTTTTGGTATTCAGCAACACGTTTTTCGAAGAAATTCGTTTTCCCTTGCAACGAAATCATTTCCATGAATGGGAAAGGATTGGTTGCATTGTAGAATTTAGGGCATCCTAAAGACTGCAACAAGCGGTCGGCAACAAATTCAATGTATTGACACATTAGTTCAGCGTTCATTCCTATCAAACGAACAGGAAGCGCGTCTGAAACAAACTCTTTTTCAATCGTTACCGCATTGGTAATGATTTCAGTAACCTGGCTAACAGGCAGTTTGTTTGTTAATTGGTTATATAGAAGACATGCAAAATCGCAATGTAATCCTTCATCGCGGGAAATAAGCTCATTACTGAAGCTCAGTCCCGGCATTAATCCACGTTTCTTTAACCAGAAGATAGAGCAGAATGAACCGGAGAAGAAAATTCCTTCTACCGCTGCAAACGCAATAAGTCTTTCTGCAAAAGAACC
>DASWXS010000279.1:0-5759 GCA_036405375.1 Bacteroidia bacterium | reverse complement strand
AGCGAGCAAACAAAGAAGCCATTGAAGCTATTAATAAAGACCTGGGAAGGGACAAACCTTTGATCACCCAGTACTTTATGTACCTTAATGATCTTTCCCCTATATCTTTTCACAATGCAGATGACAAAAGCAGTGCGTATTACCTGGATAATGATAAATACGAGCATGTGAAACTGTTTTCCGTAGGAGAAGGAAGGGTAGTTGTTGCTAAAAAACCATACCTGAGAAGGTCTTATATCACCAAGCGGAAAGTATCAGAAGTGATCTATGAAACCTTACCGGAAACTGCTGTATTGGCTTTCAGCTCCATACTTGTCGCATCTATTTTTGGGATCTTTCTGGGGATCATTGCAGCAATAAAAAAAGATACTTTTTTTGATCGCCTAGCACTTGTTTTATCAGCGCTTGGAATGTCGGCCCCGGCTTTTTTCGTTGCAATTCTCATTTCGTGGTTGTTTGGTTTTGTATTGGCCGACTATACCGGTCTGAGTCCCATCGGTAGTTTGTATACCAATGACGTGTGGCAGGGAGAAATGCTTGACCTGAAGAACCTGATTCTTCCAACTATAACAATGGGAATGCGTCCATTGGCAGTAATTGTCCAGCTTACCCGTAGCTCCTTGCTCGATGTGATGTCGCAGGATTATATTCGTACTGCCCGCGCAAAAGGATTACCCGGATATAAAGTGCTTATAAAACATGCATTAAAAAATGCGTTGAACCCTGTTGTTACAGCTATATCCGGTTGGTTTGCAGGTTTAATGGCCGGGGCAGTTTTAGTAGAACGCATCTTCAGCTGGAAAGGTATTGGAAACGAAGTGTTCGAAGCACTTTCGAAAAACGATCTTCCACTTGTTATGGGATCAACCATAATTTTCGCATTGATCTTTGTCGTGATCAATATCATTGTTGATATTACCTACGGGGTTCTTGACCCCCGCGTGAGACGCGCAAAGTAAAATCTTTGATTTCTGGTCCCTGACCTTTTCCGAATGAAAAAAACAATTACCTTCATGGTGAATTCGGAAACATGTTAGATTCGCCCTTACACGAGCACCATCTTTTAAAATACCAGGTGGATATCGAGGATAAACCTATGCGCGGTTTTTCTCAAACAGCTCATGTCAGTTTTTTTGATGAAAACAATAAAAGAGTTTGCACGATCAGGTATGGTGTTATTACTCCCGAAGAGATCTTCACAAAAATAGATAGTGGCGAAGACCTTCAACTGAACAATGCTTATATCCACAACTTTTCACTTACCGAATACAGGGTGAGCAAAGGATACGATGATTCTGTTTTTGTAATATTAAAAAACTTCTCTGCCAAGAAAGCCTTCTTCGATTGCGATATATGCACCGACTTGTCTTATGCCAAATTTGAAGGTGAGAAAACAGTTTTTGATTCCGTGATCTTTGGTAATGGAACTACTAATTTTAGTAATGCTGATTTTGTTGGCGGAGATGTAACATTCAAAAAGGCAAAATTTGGCAGTGGCGCCACCAGCTTTCAATCCGTTCACTTTGGTGAAGGACATGTGAGTTTTAATAATGCAAATTTCGGAACAGGAAATCTGTCTTTTGTCGACTGTTCGTTTAACCATGGGAATGTAGATTTTAAGAATTCATACATGGGTGATGGGAACATAGATTTTAAATTTGCCCGCTTTTCTGATGGCGATATTAGTTTCGAGAAAGCAAGTTTTGGCAAAGGCAAAAAAGATTTTAAAAACATAGAATTCGGAGGTGGTAAAATCGATTTCAGGCGGGTTGATTTTAACGATGGTGATGTGAATTTTGAAGGTGCTGAGTTTGGCGACGGTAAAGTTAGTTTCAGAAGTTCCCACTTCGGGCATGGACATAAAAGTTTTAACCAGGCTGATTTTGCACATGGCGAAGCCCAGTTTGAAATGGTAGAGTTTGGAACGGGATCAGTTAGTTTCAATAAAACCAGGGTACACGATATTTCATTTAAAGGTTGTGCATTCAACTGCTATTTTGATATGAGGCTGGGGGAGTGCCATTCGGTTGATATGTCGAATACCATTGTACGGGATATCATAGATATGTTGCCGGAAGATGATCACGTGGTAATTAAAACTCTTAATATTTCAGGAATGCGGATCCTTGGCAGGATATTTATCGACTGGCGGGTGAATGATGTGTATGATATGATTCATTCACAGGTTGAAACCCCGCTGTATAAAATGGCAGAGCAGTTCAGGATCCTGAAAGAAAATTTTCGAAACAATGGTCAGTATGAAGATGAGGATAGCGCGTACCTGGAGTTCAAACGTTGTGAAAGCAAAGCAAGACTGGAAGAGGCAAAGCAGGATAAAAGCATAGTTAAAAAGTCTTTTGGTTTTTTGACCTATTATTTTCAACGCTACGTTTTTGATTTTGTAGGACACTATGGAACCAATCCTATCCGTGTGGTAGCAAATATGGCCATTTGTTTCAGTGCGTTCAGTATTTTCTTCTGGGCATCAACAGAATATTTTCCATCATTTGGAACCATTGCAACCACACTGCCGCCGGAGTATAACCACATTCACAATTTCTGGAATTGTTTTTATTACAGCGCTATTACTTTTTTTACAATTGGTTATGGTGACTATTTCGCGGAAGGATACCTTAAACCTTTTGCTGCTTTTGAAGGATTTACCGGTGTATTCCTAATGAGTTATTTCACCGTTGCTTTTGTAAGAAAGATCCTGAGATAATTCTGAATTACACTTTTCTTTATTGATCAATTAACTGGGCAATTACCTGCTGCAGTTTTTGCTGGCTGAATGGCTTGGCAATATAGGAGTTCATACCAAGACTAATACATTTTTCCGCTTCAGCGCTGGAGGCATGTGCCGTGAGCGCAACAATGGGAATGGAATTGATCCTTTTATCAGCAAACCCGCGTATAATAGACGTTGCTTCGTATCCGTCCATTTCAGGCATTTGGATATCCATTAATATAATGTCGTAATTATTGGCCAGCACTTTCTCTATTGCTATTTTCCCGTTCTCTGCTATATCCAGGTGGTGATGCCATTTTTCCATGATCTTCATAACAAGGCGCTGATTCAGCAAAACATCTTCTGCCAGCAATATGTTCAGTTTTTTTGTCGGTTCAATAAGAGGTATGTTTTCTCCTGCCTGGTTTATGGTAATTGTTTTTTTGTGCAGTACTTTTTTGAAACGCAGCTGGAAGGAAAATACGGAACCTTTTCCTTTAGTGCTGTTCGCCTGTATACTTCCTCCCTGCATCTCCACCAGGTGCCTTGATATGGTGAGCCCCAGCCCCGTACCGCCATATTTCCTTGTTGTCTCAACGCTTTCCTGGGTAAACCGTTCAAATATCGTCGACAGCATATCTTCAGAAATCCCGATGCCGGTATCTTCTACAGCAAACTCACACATAATGCTGTTTTCAGTTTCTTCAAGCAGGTGAGTTGAAATTTTTATTGAACCTTTTTCGGTGAACTTGATAGCGTTGCCCACCAGGTTAAGTAATATCTGGCTCAGGCGGGTGGCATCAAAATACAAAGTAGACGGAATAGCGGGATCCTGTACAATCTTTAATTGCAGATTTTTTTCTTTTGCACGAAGGTCAACCAGCTCAACAACAGATTTAAGGGTATCGCTGATATTAAATTCCCCTTCGTCAAATTGAAATTTGCCGGCTTCAATTTTCGACAGGTCAAGTATATCGTTGATGATCACTAACAGGTTGCGGCTTGCAAAATCAATACTCTCTACAAACTCCTTCTGCTCAGCACTAAGTTGCGAATCTTTCAGCAGGTATTGAAATCCTATAATGGCATTTAAAGGTGTGCGGATTTCATGACTCATATTAGCCAGGAATAACTCCTTTGCTGTCTTCGATTCTTCTGCAGATGTTTTGGCACGTTCCAGCTCTTTGTTGGTTGCAAGTAATTGAGCGGTTCGCTCCTGTACACGTACCTCCAGTTCTGAATTCATTTTCTGGATTTTTTCCTCTGCACGTTTCCGTTCAGTGATGTTGATCAGGTAACCTCTTAATGTAACCGGTACATTGTTAACATGCTGAACAGTTACAACATCATGAAGCCACACCACCGAGCCGTCTTTTGCAAGCATACGGTATTCGAATTCATAGTTTTTACTGTTTTTGTATGCCTTGAAACAAAAATCCAATGCAGCATCTTTATCATCCGGGTGAATATGATTCTGCCAGAAATCCTGCGTGTACCACTCTTCAATAGAATAGCCCAATATGCGTTCCGCTTGCGGGCCTACATACGTGAACTGAAAAGTTTTTGCATCAGTTTCCCAGGGGATGATCTCGGTTGACTCGGCCAGTAAACGGAAGCGTTCTTCATTTTCCTTTAATTCATCTTCCGCTTTTTTCTTGGCTGTAATATCAATGAGGTAGCCCCGCAGCATTTTTAATTCGGTTCCTACATTTTCTACGGCAACGATATCCCTGAACCAGAGTATACTTCCATCAGCAGCTATCATCCGGTACTCGTGGTCATAATCCTTCGATAATTGCTGGCTGTCGAAAGCCTCTTTCATAACGCGCTCCCGGTCTTCCGGGTGAATGTGATCGGGCCAGAAATTTTTCTCGTACCATTTGTTTACCGGGTAACCCAGCACTTTTTCGGCCTGCGGGCCAACATAGGAAATGCGCGACATACCTGCATCAGTTGTCCAGGGAATAATATTCGTTTTTTCCGCAAGCTCCCTGAAACGTTCTTCACTATTGCTTAAAGCGTGATAAATGTTTTTTTTGTCTTCAGCTTCCATTGCCAGGCCTAAAAGATCTGCAATAGTACCTGCAAAAAATATTTCCTGATCAGTCCAGTTCCTTTCATTGCCAATATGTTCATGACAAATAACCCCGATAATTTTTTCGTCTTTGTTAACAGGAACATCCAGTATCGAAGATATACCCAAAGGTTTCATATAATTGCTGAACAGCTCTCTTGTAACAGGATCGTTATGCACATTGTTTGCTATGATGGGGTCATTTTTTTCGAGCGCTGCAAAATAAAAAGGGTAATCTTTCCGGTGTATGGTCATACCTGGTAACCAACTGTTTTCTCCAAGCGAGTATATTGCTCCTGTAGAGATCGACTTCTTGTCTTCACTATATATCCATACACTTACCCGTGCAATGTTATTCACTTTTGCGTTGGATTCAATCAGCTTTTTCTGTTTTTCGCTAAGGAACATAGCTGTGTGTTTTTGCGGATAGCTCGCTTAGTAATAAAGATAATTATTTTATCTGAATTCCAACCCGGTTGGGGCCAGTTCAAAATGGTATAATTTTAGTTATTGTAACAGCGCTTTTCAGCTCAATATTGTATATTTACTCCTCAAAATAAACAAGACCATGATCCAAAAAATCCTGTACACGATTTCTTTTCTTTTCATTCTTACGCGTTCATTTTCCCAAAGCGATTATATTTTTAAATGCGACTTTAATGCAGATGATCCTGAATGGACTTCTTACAACCAGGATAATGTAGTTACTGAAACCCGGGAAGGGCGTTTTTTGATCCAGCATTTAAAAGATGAATCTTCCTGGTACCAGTACCGTGAGTGTTATGTGAATCCCAACGAAGATTATGAGATCATCCTGTCTGAAAAGCAATATAGAGGAGAAAATAACCAGGGTTTTGGATTGGTGTTTGGAGCTAAAGATCTTGATAATTGTTATGTTTTCGATATTTCTTCCAGTGGATATTTTGCAGTTTTCAAGAATGTGGATGAAAAATATAC
>DASWXS010000278.1:0-10794 GCA_036405375.1 Bacteroidia bacterium | reverse complement strand
GGGAAATAATAACGTTGGCCTTTCGTTGCTGGCGGAGTCCCCGGAAAATAAAAAAGGCAAATGCAAGTGCCAATAGCAATCCACCGATAATAAAATAGGTAACCAATTGTTGCTGACGAATGGTTTTATGCGAAATGGTATTTTCAGCTTCCAGTAATTTATTTTGCTTTTCTTTCTCTGTGGTTTCGTACCTGGTTTGCAGATCGTATAATATTTTCGAGTTATCGGCATTGTAAATAGAATCGGAAAGAAGACTGCCTTCATGGAAATAGTCAAAGGCTTCTTTATAATTTCCCATTTTGTAATAGGCACTGGAAATGCTTTTCAGGAAGTTAGCCTTATTACTCACCATCTTGTATTCATTACTATACTTGAGCCCTTGCTTCAGAATGGTTAATCCTTCTACAGGATTATTTTCCAGCACATAATTATCTCCCAGGCCCAGGCACACTTTCATCAAGCCCAGTGTATCCTCTTCACTGGTGTAAATATCTCTTGATTTAAAATAATTTTCGCGTGCTTCTTTTACTTTGCCGGTGAGCCTGTATACTTCTGCAATATTGTAATATGCCAGGGCTAAATTACTTTCGCTTCCCAATTGCTTGGAAAGATCAAGAAATTGCATGTAATAATACATGGCACTATCCAAACGTTTTGGAGTATCATTTAAATATACTGTAGCCAGGTTATTATAGCCACTCGCCAGTTCGTGTTTGAATTGAGGCAGCCCCGAACAAATTTTAACCACCTTACTGAAATTTTCCCTGGCTTGCTTATAATCATTGATTTCGTAATACACATTTCCCTGGTTCAACTTTATAATGATCCTTGCAAGAGTATCTTTTCCCTTGATAGAATATTGCTCGGCATTTTGAAAGGCAATAAGCGCTTTTGGATAATCAGCACGCTGGTGGCATATGTTTCCAAGGTTCACATAGCACTTAACGAGCGTAGGATAATACTGTACTTTTTCGGCAGTCTCTATCCCTTTGTAATCATAGTATTGGGCAGAGTCGAACTTATTGGTCTTGTAATAAAAATTACCCCTGTATTGATAAGCAAGACTTAAAAATTTTTGATTTTCAATTGCTTTTCCCAATTTAAGAAGTGTATCAGCAAAAGATTTTGCAGGAACATAGTCTCCTTTCCTGACCTTGTTATTATAGAGCTTGATGGCAATATTAAACTTGTCGGTGTCAACTTTTGATGCCTTGTACTTTAACAAAAGACTATCTTCCCTGGAAATGGGCGCACACCAAACAAAACTACCTATAAACAGATATATTATGATTAGTGTGTATCTCATAAACTTAATAAGGGTTTAACCCTGGTTCTTTTTCTTCACCATAGTTAAGATAGTAGCAATACCTACTGTTTGCCCTGCCTGGTCCACTGCGTCATATTTTTCAAGAATGTTCATAGCACTTGCATCGTAAATATCCACTACCCATTTTACAATTCCCACTTTTGTTTCCTGTCCGTTTGCCGCAGCCAGTGGCTTATCATTTTCAATTTTTTCCTTGCAGGTAAATTTTACGCCGATAGTCATACCCGGATAAATCGGGCGTGTAAAACGGCATTCATCTATACCATAATTCAGCATCACTGGTCCTTTTGCCGGATCAACAAATAAACCGGCTGCCTTCGATAAGATAAAATATCCATGTGCTACCGTGCGCTTGAAAATAGTTCCGTCCAAACTTTCGGGTTGCAAATGCGCGTAGAATTTATCACCGCTAAGATTTGCAAAATTTGTAATATCATCCTCCGTTACTGTGTGTGTTGGAGTAATAGTAGTTTCGCCTACTTCCAGGTCTTCAAAATACTGGCGGAACGGATGTACATCTTTAATAATTTGTTTAGCCCCAACCTGGTAATTGTTTAAAATAGCGGTAATAGTAGTTGGAGATCCCTGGATAGCTGTGCGTTGCAGGTAATGGAAAACTCCACGTTTACCACCCATTTCCTCTCCTCCACCTGCTCTTCCCGGTCCGCCATGAACCAGCATTGGCATTGGCGATCCATGCCCCGTGCTTTCTTTCGCACATTCTGCATTGAGCACTAAAATTCTTCCATGCATGCAGGCCGCACCAATCGTATACATGCGTGCAATACGATCGTCGGCGGTAACAATAGAGCTAACCAAAGAGCCTTTACCCATTTTACTTAATTCGATGGCTTCATCAATTGTTTTGTAAGGCATGATTGTACTCACCGGACCAAATGCTTCAACATTATGGCAGTCGGTATTGGTGAAAGGCTTTTCGTTTAAGAAAATGATCGGTGGCATGAAGGCACCTTTATGTTTGTCTGCTCCTTTCACTTCAAATTTTTCAAAATCGCCAATGATTATTTTTTGTGTTTTGGAAAGCAATTCCACTTTTTCTTTCACTTCCATTAATTGCGACTGTCCTGCCAATGAGCCCATGCGAACACCTTCCACATTCGGATCACCAATTATGGTTTGAGCCAGGCGTTTGCCTAACGCAATGTGTACATCTTCAATCATATTCTCCGGAACAATAATACGGCGAACGGCTGTACATTTTTGTCCCGCTTTGGTAGTGATCTCTCGGGAAACTTCTTTTATGAAAATATCGAATTCCGGTTTATCTGTAGTAACATCCGGCCCGAGTACACAGCAATTCAGTGAATCAGCTTCCATATTAAAATGAACGCTTTCTTCCAATAAACGCGGATGTGACTTTAACATTTTACCTGTTGATGCTGATCCGGTAAAGGTTACCACATCCTGGTTGATCACATGATCAAGCAATCCGTTTGCACTACCAACAATCAGCTGTAATGCTCCTTCGGGAAGAATTCCACTTGCTATAATTTCCTTTACTACAACTTCAGTAAGGTAAGAAGTTACTGTTGCTGGTTTCACAATAGCCGGAACACCAGCTAACCAGTTCACTGCCACCTTCTCCAGCATTCCCCACACCGGGAAATTGAAGGCATTGATATGAATTGCCACACCTTCTTTCGGCACACAAATGTGGTGCCCGATAAATGTATTGTTTTTACTTAATCGGGCCACATCACCGTCATAACAATAGGTTTCGTTGGGGAACTGGCGGCGTAATGAGGCATAGGTAAATAAATTTCCTATTCCGCCTTCAATGTCTACCCAGCTATCAATACGGGTTGCACCTGTTGCCCAGCTTACTTTATAAAATTCTTCTTTCTTACTTAATAAATGCATGGCTAAAGCCTTAAGCATCATACCACGCTCCTGGAAGGTCATTTTGCGAAGCTTTGGGCCACCAACAGTACGTGCATAATCGCACATCTTTGCAAAATCCAAACCTTTGCTGCTTGTATTTGCAATTACTTCTCCTGTTATTGCGTTATAAAGATCTTGTCCTTTTTCTGCTCCTGCAACCCATTGACCGCAGGCATAATTATGTAGAGTTCCCATAGTTTTAAAATAAGGCTAAATATAATCAAAGTGTTTTAAAACCGAACTGTTAAAGAATGTTTTGGGTCTTTAAACGAAAAATAAATTAGTTAACGCTGACTTTGTCTTCCGGCCTTTTTAATTATATTTGTTTAGAAACTCGATTTAACAAGTCCTTCTATGAGATATTTTATTGCTTTGGTTTTGTTTGCTGCAATTGGATTTTATGCATGCACTAAAGATGTTGGGATGTTGCCACAGGCTGCAACCTTGTCAGATTCTTTGCTCTTTTCCATGGCCAGCAAAACCACCAATCAATATTGTTACAAAGCTGCAAATAATGTTGATTCAGCATGGGTATCAATAGCAGGAAGCGATCATCCTTCAGAAAAATTTGTACTACGTATTAACAAAAAAGCTAAAGATGCTATGACTGACAATGGGAAACTACCGAATAATGGAGTATACCCTGATTCTTCTTTATTAGTAAAAAAATTTTACAGTACTTTCCCCGGCACAGTTAGCCAGTATGCCGTAATGTTTAAAGATAATGGTTCGTGGAGATGGGCAAAATACGGCGCCAATGGTGAGGTGCTCCAGAGCTTTAAAGCAAGTTCTTCCAATTGTACCAATTGCCATGCTGTTAATACCAGGGATCGGGTACAGATTTTCGACGTAAATCCATAGCTTTCCTTTGGATCAATCCACTATTTCTGAAAATTAAAGTTTTGTAGAACAAATTCTTTTGTTAAATTTGCAGCCTCAAAAAACGTAATCCGTTATTTGAAACTGGTCCCGTAGCTCAACTGGATAGAGCATCAGCCTTCTAAGCTGAGGGTTCCGCGTTCGAGTCGCGGCGGGACCACGGTGCCAAACCACTAAACCCTCACAGTTTAAACGCAAGTTTATCCGGGCTGAGGGTTTTCTTTTTTATACAAACCAGATTTTCAACTAATAGTAAATCGTCTCCATTGTTGTTTTTATTCGACATTAACTGTCAAAAACGAACTCAATGTTGTTTTTTTACAACATCAATTCACCTTATAAATAAACAATCTGCCCTGGAATGTACTTACAGCAAACAGCTTGTTTGATTCAAAGTAATGCCCATCCTGCGCCAGGTAATAGTTTACCCGGAATTTACCCAGTTCGTTCTTTACCTGCCCAAAGTCTTTTATCTCTTCCTTAATACTTCCCGCGAAAACGGCATGTTTATAATAACTGATATAAAGCCCATTGTGCCAAAGACCATATTCGCTTGCCATTACGGAATTTTCTAATTCTGTTTTACCACTAAGTTCCTCCTCCACTTCCATCTGCTGATTTGAGAACTTGTAATTCCAATAAAGTTGCTGACAAGGGACATAAACGCTTCCAGAAATAAAAAGAAAAGCAATTATTACTTTAAATTTAACACCTGTAATTCTTTTAAATACTTCGATCAATAAATATCCTCCCCATATAAACAGGATCAGCTGCACCGGCCACACATATCTTTCTTCAATCAGAATAAAGAAATAAACTACCGGATAAAATAAAAATGAGAACAACAATCGCCTTATGTAATTAAACTCCTTCCTTTTTTTGAAAACAAAAAAGATTGCGAATAACAATGCAAATAAAAGCGTAAGATACGAGAGGTAATATTTAGCAAAACGAATAACTTGCTTTGTTACATGTTTCAGAAAGAAAGTAAAATGATCTCCGCTACTGAACGGCGACCAGCTTTTCACCGGTATGAAGGAAGGATCTACCCAGGCACTGGTTGTATTATGAGGATCAAGTAAACCTGCAGTTTGTGTAGGTTGCCAATTTGCTTCCGGACCTATTATAGCAAAATTATATGCTCCGCTGGTGCTGTAGGTGAGTTTCCCATATTTTATACTTAACATACTCATCCATGCAATTAAAGAAATTAAAAATAACACCTAAAGTAATTGCACTATTCGAAAGTCGTCCTTCTTTTTTCCTGAACTGAATAAAAGAATAAATAATAAAATGGGGCAGAATAAAAACAAGATTATAGCTTTTTGCAAAGCATGCCAATGCACAAACAAGTCCGAGCTTAACAGCCTGCCATCTATTTTCGTGTGCCTGTTTGTTGAGCAATAAATTAAAATAGCGCAGTATAAAATAAATGGAAAGAAGATCCGGAGTAAGGTTGCACAGAGCAAAGAAACAAAACAGAGGAAGAACTGCCCATTCTATTATACTTCTAATAAACGAATCGAACGTTAGTATCGCGTTTCTTATTATCTGGATAAACTCCCTGTACGACAAAAATCCAAACAGAATCAATACCATCTTAAAAGCAAGAACAGTACTAACTTTAAACAGAATAAACGGAACCAATAACCAGGAAATCAATGGCGACCAATATGCATTGAGTGCATTTGAAAAATCGCCTTCTGCGTAATCATTAGCAATTGAAATGTAGCTGATAGCGTCCGGTGCAATATCGTATTGATATACCGGCAATAAAACAATACATATCACGAGATATGCAATCAATGCCAGGTTGTTTAATACGATTATCTTTATCCTCATAAAGCAAGAATAAGCTAATTTAAGAGGATTTCTCCAGGAATAATAAAATGGTGTTATGTATTAATACACGAGCTTCTCTCCGTATTTCACTTTCACTCCTTCCAATACATCAAGGATGTCATTGAGATGATCAAGTGTAACCAGTTTGAGGCGTGTTTCTTTGAAATGGTCGATACCTTTGAAATAGTTGGTATAATGCCTGCGCATTTCTACAACTCCCAGCTTCTCCCCTTTCCATTCGCATGATTTAATGAGATGTGTTTTACACACTTCTACTTTTTGTTCAATAGTTGGTGGAGCTAATTTTTCGCCGGTTGCGAAAAAATGTTTCACTTCATTAAAAAACCAGGGATTACCAATAGTCGCCCTGCCGATCATGATTCCATCCACTGCATAGCGTTTCTTCATCTCCAGTGCTTTCTCAGGGCTATCCACATCTCCATTTCCAAAGATCGGGATCTTGATACGTGGATTATTTTTTAATTCACCAATCAATGTCCAATCAGCTGAACCTTTGTACATCTGCGCACGTGTACGGCCATGAATGCTCAGAGCCTGAACTCCGATATCCTGCATACGTTCCGCAACGTCCAATATATTAATACTTTTTTCGTCCCAACCCAAACGTGTTTTTACAGTAACCGGCAACGATGTTGATTTTATAACGGCTTTAGTTAAACGAACCATCAGGTCGATATCTTTCAATACGCCTGCTCCGGCTCCTTTGCATACAACTTTTTTTACCGGGCATCCGAAATTAATATCCAGTAAATCCGGTTGCACTGTATCTACAATTTTTGCAGACATGGCCATTGCTTCTTCGTCGCCACCAAAGATCTGGATCCCGATAGGACGTTCGTAATCAAAAATATCCAGTTTCTGGCGACTTTTGATAGCATCACGGATCAATCCTTCACTCGAAATGAATTCGGTATACATCAGGTCGGCCCCATTTTGCTTACACACATAACGGAATGGAGGGTCACTCACATCTTCCATTGGAGCAAGTAATAAAGGGAAGTCAGGCAGTTCTATATTTCCGATCTTAACCATTTGAATTTCAGGAGTGCAAAGATAAGAAGGAAATGGGAATATCCTGCTTCAGATAAAGACCAAAGTCTATTATTACCCGATAATCTTCTATTTTCTCTTACTTTTTCTTGCTTGATCAAGAAAAAGTAACAAAAAGAAATCAAGATGCTGCGATTGCTTACGCTCCTCTCATCATTTTTTCGAATCTCTCGTCGCGCGGCTAAAGCTCGCTCTAAGAGCTTCTGAAAAAATGGTGTTCACCTCCAGATAGCATCGCGCAGCATCAAGGCCAAGGCGCTCTTCCAAATTAGATTAGTTTCAGAATCGTTTTTTTCATCTTCACAAGCATATTCAGTAGTACACAACAACTTTGCAAAAAACTTTATTCGGAGAAAACTACATAGTATTCTTTAAGCGGGCATCTGTTTTATTTGTCATCGAATTACATCTCACTCAACTCTTTATCAGTGAACTTGCAGTTGATCCACTCTCCATCAAAATGAGTTGGATATTTTTTGTAAAAGGAGAGCCCGGTTTCATTCCAGTCGAGTACCTGCCATTCCATTCGGCGAACTTTATCGGCTTTGGCAATCTGCACAACCTGCTCGAACAAAAGTTTACCGATTCCTTTACCACGTTGTGATTCAGTAACAATAATATCTTCAAGAAACAAACATTTTCCTTTCCAGGTTGAATATTTGTAATAGTATAGAGCCATTCCAACGATCTTATTATCATTGCTAGCTACAAAAAAGTCGAAGATTTTATCTTTACCAAAACCCCAGTTCTCCATTTCTTCAATAGTAACTTCTACTTCATTAGGCGCCCGTTCAAAAATTGCCAGTTGTTTAACCAGGTCAAGAGCAGCAGGTATATCAGTAACTTCTCCTTTACGCAGATGTATCATCTTCTTTATTTTGTTTATATATATTTCTGTAAACTACTTTTTGCAGCTCACGCTTTAAAATAAGCTCTGTGATTATTTCCGATTCTTCTTTTGTAGTATTTGCATTTAAAGCATCCTTGAGTTGTTTTTCACTAATATCTACCCGGTAAAAAGTATTGGCCAGCTCGCTATAATTTTTACTCATCAACTCCTTTGTTTTCAAATGAACGAGATCATAAATCTCATCACCTTTTAAAGATGTTTTATCCTTATCTGCAAAAAGATCGGAGTGAATAAAATCCTTCTCCAATTGCTGCACTAACTGTTGCACCAGCTCAGGGTTTATAAAAAATTTATCCGGGTGTTGATCACTCATTCTTTTTGTTTCGTGCGTTTTGCAATAGCAAACGTTCTACCGGCACATTATTCACGATATGTGATTCCACAATTTCATCTACATCCGAAAGTTCTACACCAACATAAAACACACCTTCAGGATACACTGCAATGGTAGGACCGAAAAGACAAATATCGAGACATCCCGCCTTTTGAGCCCTGATCCGAAGCGGAAGTTTTTTGTCGGCGATCTGCTTTTTAAACGCAGCTACAAGCTCCATTCCATGCTGCTCTCCACAACTTCTCTTTTCCCCTGGTTTACGTTCGTTCACACAAATAAAAAGGTGTTTATCGAATACTTTACTATTTTCCATAACTTTACATAAGTATAAAAACAAATTTACTCTTTTTCCCGATTACTATGGCAAACGTATTAATAACAGGCGCTTCCGGATTGATAGGACAGGCTCTTACAGAACTACTATTAAACAAAGGTCATTCAGTAACTCACCTGGGCAGAAAAGAAAACCTGCAGGGTACTGTGAAATGCTATAAATGGGACCTGGAAAAGGGTTTGATCGATCAGCGTGCTTTTGAAAACATTGACACGGTTGTTCACCTTGCGGGAGCCCCGGTTTTAGACAAACGATGGAGCGCTTCCAGAAAAAAAGAGGTGATTGACAGCAGGGTTGAATCGGGAAAATTATTGGTGCAGGAGATCAATAAGCGCAAACCCCAGGTTAAAACTTTTGTGGGCGCTTCAGGAATTGGTTTTTACGGGGCTGTAACTAACGATATTATTTATACAGAGGAAATGCCACCTGCTAATGACTTTATAGCACATATTTGTAAGCTATGGGAAGAAAGTTATGCGGACCTTGATGAAACCAACTGTAAAAAAAGTATCATTCGAATTGGTGTTGTTTTAAGCGACAAAGGCGGGGCATTGGATAAAATGCAAGGAAGTGCTAAAATGGGAATTTTATCACCGCTTGGTAGTGGTAGACAATACATGCCCTGGATCCATATGAAAGATATGCTTCATTTGTTTTATGAAACAATAGTGAATCCGGATTATAAAGGAATTTACAATGGCGTAGCTCCACAACATATTACCAATGCAGAATTCACAAAAGTCTATATGCATTCGCTGGGTAAAAAAGTTTGGGCGCCTAAAGTTCCGGCATTTGTATTGAAATTAATGCTGGGAGAAATGGCTGTGGTTGTACTGGAAGGATCAAGAGTTAGTGCTGATAAGCTACTGAAACAAGGGTTTATTTTCGAATACAGCAAAGTAGATGAAGCATTAAGAAGCCTTCAGCATTAAACCCTCACACCAATCACCGTAACATCGTCGGCCTGTTCCAGGTTGCCCTTCCATTCTTCAAAACGAGCTGAAAGCAATTCATTCTGCATGCTCATTGGTAAAGAATTTATTTCATTTACCAGTTCATGCATTTGCCGGTGCTTGAATTTTTTCCCCTTCTCTCCACCAAACTGATCTACGTAACCATCTGTAAACAAATAAAACACATCACCTTTATCCAGGAGAACAGTTTGTGTGGTAAAAGGTTGATGGCTATAACTTTTACCTATAGGCTGTTTATCTCCTTTTATAACTTCCAGCTTCTTATTTTTCACATACCATAACGAATTGTTGGCACCGCTCCAGGCCAGCAAAATAAGTCCCGACTCGGTAGTTTGCAGTGATGCCAGTGAAATATCCATTCCATCCATAACACCTTCTCCACTTTTCTCAAATGTTGCAATTACCAGTTCCTTTGTTTTATCAAGAATTTTTCCCGGGTCGGTTATCTTAAACTCATTCACTGCCCTGTTCAAAGCATTACTGCAAACAACAGATACAAGAGCTCCTGGTACACCATGACCGGTGCAGTCGGCTGCCGCAATAAAAGTTACACGTGGTGAATGAAGGGATTCGAACCAGAAAAAATCGCCCGCAACAATATCTTTGGGTTTATATAATACAAAACTATCTGGCAAAGCACGTTTTATCAATGATATCGCCGGTAATATGGCTTGCTGGATACGTTTGGCATAGTTTATTGAATCGATGATTTCCTTTTGTTTTTCGTCCACCAGGTGTTTCTGTATCTCAATGATCTCTTTTTGTTTATTGGTTACCCGGAAACGTTTCAAAAGGGAAAAAGAGAAAAACACTACTATACATAAAATAGCGATCACGGCAAACATAATAATGCGGTGTCTTTTTGTTTCTTCGGCAGCAATGGTTTTCAGACGTTCCTTCTCTGCCATTGATTTCGCATTAAGTTCGGCTTCTTTTTTCTCTACTTCGTAATTGATATTTACACCGCTGATCTGGTTCAGGTTGGCAACATTAAAGATACTGTCGGTTAGCTTCTTAAATTGAACATGATATTCATAAGCCTGTTTATGATCTCCCGTTTTAGAATATGCTTCCGCCAGGTTCTCATAACACAAGCGCATATTATCGATCTCGCCTATCTCTTTACTGATTTCCAAACCTACCTGGCTATATTGCATGGCTAGTTTATATTGCTTAAATTTATTGTGTAAACAGCCCACGTTAATATATACAATTACTATA